>NZ_JBKOUC010000002.1:0-226021 GCF_046764815.1 Aphanothece stagnina RSMan2012 | reverse complement strand
ACGGTGGAGCTGGCCAAGCGGGCGGGGCTGGGACGGCTGGCCCCCGTGGCCAACGGCCTGTTGCGCCAGGCCCAGCGCCGTCGCGAGGGGCTGGCCGCCTCCGCCGGCAGCTCCAGCCCGCCCTGGGCCGGGCTGGAGCTGCCGGCGGACCCGGCCGCCAGCCTGGGCCTGCGCCACTCCCTGCCGGACTGGCTGGCACGGCTGCTGCTGCAGTGGCGCCCGGCCGATCAGGCCGAGGCCTTCGCCATGGCCTGCAACCAGGCTCCGGCCCTGGATCTGCGGGTCAACCCGCTGCGCACCAGCCGCGCGGCCCTGCTGGAGGCCCTGCCGGCGGCCGGGGTGGAGGCCACGCCCCTCCCCGATCTGCCCCAGGGCATTGCCCTCTCGGGACGGGTGGGAGAGCTGCGCCGTCTGCCGGGCTATGCGGAGGGGCACTGGAGCGTGCAGGACCGCACCGCCCAGCGGGTGGTGCCCCTGCTGGATCCCCGGCCCGGCGACTGGGTGCTGGACGCCTGCGCCGCCCCCGGCGGCAAGAGCACCCACCTGGCCGAATGGATCGGGGACAGCGGCGTGGTGTGGGCGGTCGACCGTTCCGCGGCGCGCCTGCAGCGGGTGGAGCGCAACGCCGCCAGGCTGGGCCTCGGCAGCATCCAGACCCTGGCCGCGGACGCGACGCGGCTGGCCGAGCTGCAGCCCGGCTGGCGGGGCCGCTTCGATCGCATCCTGCTGGATGCCCCCTGCTCCGGCCTCGGCACCCTGGCCCGCCATGCCGATGCCCGCTGGCGGCTCCAGCCGTCGGCCATCGACGAGCTGGTGGTCCTGCAGCGTCAGCTGCTGGACGCGCTGATGGCGCTGCTGAAGCCGGGCGGCTCCCTGGTGTACGCCACCTGCACCGTGCATCCGGCCGAGAACGGCGAGCTGGTCGACGCCGTGCAGGCGGCCAACCCCGGCTGGACCCTGATCAGCCGCTGGCAGGTCTGGCCGTCGCCCGGCAGCGGCGATGGATTCTTCGCGGCGCTGCTGCGGGCCCCCGGCTAGCCAGCCGGGGCTGGTGCCGGTGGAGGGGGTGGCGGCGGCGGTGGGGCGGCAGGAGCTGGTGCCGCAGGGGCCGGGGCGGATGGGGCCGGAGCCTCGGGGCGGGGACTGGCGCTGGGCCGGGGCGTGCTGCCCGGTTTGGGCAGCGGTCCCGTGGCCCCGGAGCTCGGCCGTGCTGGCTCGGGGGAGGAGGGGCTGGGGGGAGCGGGAACTTCACCCTCACCTGGCTCGGCATCCACGGCGGGTTGAGGGATCGGATCCTCTCTGGGGGGTGGTGCCGCCGGACGGGGGGCGGGGGCTGGCGTGGCAGGGCTGGAAGCGCGGCTGGGCTTGGCCGGCTTGGCGGGTTTGTAGCTGCCCGTGAGCGTGGGTTTGGGCGGGAACGGCAGCACCGGCATGTCCTTGGTGATCGCTGCCATGAAGCGCCGCCAGGCATAGGTCGCCACGACGCTGGTGCTCTTGGTTTCGCGGCTGTTGTCGTAGCCGAGCCACACCCCGGTGGTGAGCTGGGGGATCGAGCCGATGAACCACAGGTCGCGGCCCCCTTCCGAGGTGCCGGTCTTGCCCGCCACCGGCCGGTCCCCCAGCGCGGCGCCCCCACCGGTGCCGTTGAGCACCACCTGCTGGAGCATCCAGAGCATGGCGTCGGCGATGTCGCTGTTCACGGCCCGGCGGCCCTGCTCCCCATCGACCCGGCGGCTCCAGAGCAGCTCGCCGTCGGGGCCGAGGATCTCCTCGAACGGGGTGGGTTTCACGTACACGCCGCGGTTGGTGATGGCGGCATAGGCGGCGGTCATGTCGAGCACGGTCTGCTCCTCGGATCCCAGCGCCATGGGGTAGAAGCGACCCAGTTCCCGCGTGATCCCGAGGCTGCGGGCGGTGGCGATCACCTTCTCGAAGCCAAGCTCCTGCAGGAGGCTCACGGCGACAGTGTTGAGCGAGTTCTGCAGCGCCTTCACCATCGTGACGGTGCCGTAGTAGCGGTTGCCGAAGTTGCGGGGGCAGTAGCCGCCGAAGCAGCGGGCCTTGTCCACCACCGTGCGCTCCGGCAGCATCCCCTCCTTGAGCGCCGTGAGGTAGACGAACAGCTTGAAGGTGGAGCCCGGCGAGCGCAGCGCCTGGGTGGCCCGGTTGAACTGGCTGCTCTCGTAGTCCTTCCCCCCCGACATGGCCCGCACCAGGCCCGTGCCCGGTTCCATGGCCACCAGGGCCCCTTCCAGGCTCCCCGGGGTGGAGGCCTCGACCGTCTTCTGGGCCTGCTCCTGCCAGGCCAGGTTGACGCTGCTGCGCACCGTCACCCCCCCCACCTCGAGCTGCTCGGGAGTGAGCACCTCGGCCAGCTCCTGCTGCACCCAGCTGCTGAAGTAGGGCGCCCGGCTCACCCAGTACTTGGGCTCGGCAGGCTTGAGGGCCAGGGGAGCCGCCTCGGCCTCCAGCCGCTGCCCCTCGGAGATGTAGCCGGCTTCCTGCATGCGGCGCAGCACCACGGCGCGGCGCTGCAGGGCCAGATCGGGATTCACCAGGGGCGAATAGACCGACGGCGCCGGCGGCAGTCCCGCGATCAGGGCGGCCTCGGGCAGGGTGAGCTGGCTGGGATTCTTGGAGAAGTAGATCCAGGCCGCGTCGGCGACGCCGTAGGCGCTGGAGCCCAGATACACCAGATTGAGGTACTCGGTGAGGATCTGGCGCTTGGTGAGCTGCCGCTCCAGCTTCCCTGCCAGGGCAGCTTCCTTGAGCTTCCGCACCACCGTGCGGTCCTGGCTGAGAAACACCGTGCGGGCCAGCTGCTGGGTGATCGTGCTGGCGCCTTCCTCCACCGAACCCTGGGAGATGTTGCGCACCATGGCCCGGGCGATGCCCAGGGGATCGATTCCGTCGTGCTGGTAGAAGCGGCGGTCCTCGGCGGCGATGAAGGCCTGCTCCACCAGGGGCGGGATGGAGCTGCTGGAGAGCTTTTCGCGTGAGACGGGCCCCACCTTGTGGACCACCTGGCCATCCGCCGAGAGGATGGTGAGGGTGCCGGGCCGGTTGTAGTGGTTGATGCCGCGGGCATCCGGGAGCATCCCGTCGAGGCCCGCGAAGATCGCCGCCTGTCCCACCGCGACGCCGCTGCCGAGCACCGCCGCCACCAGGCCGGTGAGCACGAGCCTGCCCTTGCCGCCGCGGTTCTGGCGCTGGCGGTCGTCCTGGGTTCTGGCGGGAACGGTGCGGCTCACATCACGCCACCAGGGCGCTGTGACCGACCGCCAGGGCCGTCACCAGCATGCCGAGCACCAGAAAGGGCTGGGCACTGGCCTGGTACTTGACGTCGTAGGTAACAGGATCGCGCAGCAGCCAGATGTCCTGGAAGGTGATCTGGGGCACGATCAGCAGCACCAGGAGCACGGCAGCGAAATGCTGCCCGATCGCGACCAGCACCGCAACCATGGCCAGCTGGAAGAGGTCGATCATGGCGGCGCTGATCCAGCTGGCCCGGCTGACACCGAACACCACGGGGAGCGACTGGAGGCCCAGGGCCCGGTCGCCTTCGACGCTCTTGAAGTCGTTGACCACCGCAATGCCCAGCCCGGCGAGGGAGTAGGCCAGGGTCAGCAGGGCCGTGGTCCAGGTGAGGTGGCCGAAGAGGGCCTGACCGGCCCACCAGGGCAGGGCGATGTAGCTGGCCCCGAGGGCGTAGTTGCCCAGCCAGCCGTTCTGCTTGAGCTTGAGCGGTGGGGCGGAGTAGATGAAGCTCACGAACGATCCCCCCAGGGCCAGCAGCAGCAGCACCGGGGTGGTGTGAGCGGCCCAGCGGTCGAGGCCATAGGCCACCCCCAGCCCCGCCAGCAGCAGCACCCAGATCTGGATCTTCACCTGGCCCAGCGGGATGGCCCCGGAGGGGATGGGCCGGTAGGGCTCGTTGATCGCGTCGATCTCGCGGTCGTAGTAATCGTTGATCGTCTGGGTGTAACCGGCCAGCAGCGGGCCGCTCATCAGCATGCAGGCGATCGAGGCCCCCACGTTCGGCAGGGTCCAGCTGAACTGGCCGGACGCAGCGGCACCACAGAGGACACCCCAGATCAGGGGGATCCAGGTGACCGGCTTCATCAGCTGCAGCCGGATCTTCCAGATGTTGGTGGTGCCCGAGGCACCTTTCATGCCCAGCAGCTGGCGGGCGGCGGAGCCGCTGGCCGCCTCGGGGTTGGGGCTGTTGGTCAAGGCCGGGGGGTCAGGCGAGGGTGACTTCGTCGTCGAAGAACCAGGCGCCCTTGCCGGCGCCCAGGTCCACCTCCAGGCCGATGCCCTGGCCGTCCACCGTGCGGAAGCCGGTCACCGTGCCGGTCGGGTCGGCCTTCAGGGCCTCGACCAGATCGGCAGGGATGCGGTCGCGGACCCGCAGCACGCGAACCTTGGAGCCGATGGTGATCGTGGCAGCCTGGGCCATGGCCATCGCGACGGGGAAAAAGTGGCGCAACCCTAACAGCGCCTGCCTGCGCTCCCGGCAGGCCTGCCCCTGCCCCAGCCACCACTGACCTCCTCCCTGCCCCCGAGCGCCCATGGTTGCCAAACGGATCATTCCCTGCCTCGACGTGGCCGATGGCCGGGTGGTGAAGGGGGTGAACTTCGTCGGGCTGCGTGACGCCGGCGATCCGGTGGAGCTGGCCTGCCGCTACAGCGCCTGCGGCGCCGATGAGCTGGTGTTCCTCGACATCGCCGCCAGCCACCAGGGCCGCTCCACCCTGGTGGACCTGGTGCGCCGCACGGCCGAGGCGGTCACCATCCCCTTCACCGTCGGCGGGGGGATCGCCAGCGTCGAGGGCATCACCGAGCTGCTGCGGGCCGGTGCCGACAAGGTGAGCCTCAATTCCTCCGCCGTGCGGGATCCCGACCTGGTGGCCCGCGGCGCCGAGCGCTTCGGTTGCCAGTGCATCGTGGTGGCCATCGATGCACGGCGGCGCCCGGAGGGCGACGGCTGGGACGTGTTCGTCAAGGGGGGTCGGGAGAACACCGGCCTCGATGCCGTGGCCTGGGCCCGCCGCGTGGCGGCCCTCGGGGCCGGCGAGATCCTGCTGACCTCGATGGACGGTGACGGGACCCAGGCGGGCTACGACCTGGCCCTCACCCGCGCCGTGGCCGAGGCCGTGGAGATGCCGGTGATCGCCTCGGGTGGTGCCGGCTGCATCGACCACATCGCCGCGGCCCTCAGCCGTGAGCCCGGCGGCGGGGCGGCTTCCGCGGCGCTGCTGGCCTCCCTGCTCCATGACGGGGTGCTCACGGTGGAGGCCATCAAGGCCGAGCTGCTGGCCCGGGGGCTGCCGATCCGGCCGCTTGACTGATCGCGGTCGGTTGTTACGCCTCGTTACCTTGGAAGCGGTTCCGGTGCCGCAGACCTCTCTCCTCGGCCGGCCTCTTGCGGTGTCTGCTTTTCATTCCCTGTCGCCGACCCTGGCCACCGGCCTGGCCCTGTTGATGGTGGTGGCCGTGGTGGCACTGGTGGCGTGGGCCCTGCAGCTGATGCAGGCCGCCAATGACCGTCAGGAATTTTCCCTGATGCTGGCCGGCTGCATGGTGTGCTCCGCCGCGGTCGGGCTGGCCACGGTGATGGTGATCACCTTCACGGCCCCCGACCGGCTCCAGGCCAGTGGGCTGCGCTTCGCTCCCGATGCCGGTGTGAGTCTCGATTCGATCTCCCTGCCCGACCAGCTTCCAGACTCCCTCGTGCTGCCCTGGGATGGGCAGTTTTAAGCCGGGGGATCCCGACCAGGTTCAGCGCCTGTTCGAGCAGATCGCACCGCGCTACGACCTGTTCAACGATCTGCTCAGCCTGGGACTCCACCGCGTCTGGAAGCGTCAGGCCGTCGCCTGGCTGCGTCCCCGCCCGGGCCAGACCCTGCTGGATCTCTGCTGCGGCACCGGCGATCTGGCCCTGGTGCTGGCGGCGCGGGTGCGGCCGGCCGGGCGGCTGATCGGCATCGACGCGGCCGCCGCTCCCCTGGCGATCGCCGCCGCCCGCTCGGCCCGCCAGCCCTGGCTGGCCGTGGAGTGGCGCCAGGGCGATGCCCTGGCCTCCGGTCTCGGGGCCGGCAGCGCCCACGGGGTGTCCATGGCCTACGGACTGCGCAACCTGGCCGACCCGGCGGAGGCCCTGGCCGAGGTGCATCGCCTGCTGCGGCCCGGCGGCCGGGCGGCGTTGCTCGATTTCAACCGACCTGCGCCGGGAACGCTCCCCGCTGTCCTGCAGCGGTTGTGCCTGCGCCGGGTGGTGGTGCCGGCCGCCGGCCTGGCCGGCCTGCGGGAGCATTACGCCTACCTCGAGGCGAGCCTGGAGCGCTTTCCGACCGGGGCCGAGCAGGTCCGCCTGGCGGGCAGGGCCGGCTTCCGGCAGGTGCGCCACCGTCCCCTGGCCGCCGGGCTGATGGGGCTGCTGGAGCTCGAGGCCTGAAGCCGCCCTCCCCCGGACCCCCAGGAGGACAATGGGGTCCAGGTCAGACCCCTCCCGCAGGGCGCGTTGCGTGCACTTCCAGGACATCATCAGCACCCTCAACGGCTACTGGGCGGCGCAGGGTTGCCTGATCCTGCAGCCCTACGACACCGAGAAGGGCGCCGGCACCATGAGCCCCCATACGGTGCTGCGGGCGATCGGCCCGGAGCCCTGGGCCGTGGCCTACCCGGAGCCCTGCCGCCGCCCCACCGACGGCCGCTACGGCGACAACCCCAACCGGGCCCAGCACTATTTCCAGTACCAGGTGCTGATCAAGCCCAGCCCCGACGGCATCCAGGAGACCTACCTGGCCTCCCTCGAGGCCCTGGGCATCAGGGCGGCCGAGCACGACATCCGCTTCGTGGAGGACAACTGGGAGTCCCCCACCCTCGGCGCCTGGGGCGTGGGCTGGGAGGTGTGGCTCGACGGCATGGAGGTCACCCAGTTCACCTACTTCCAGCAGTGCGGCGGGCTCGACTGCCGGCCGGTGTCGATCGAGATCACCTACGGCCTCGAGCGCCTGGCGATGTACCTGCAGGATGTCGAGAGCATCTGGGACCTCAGCTGGAACGCCGAGCGCAGCTACGGCGATCTCTGGCTGCCCTTCGAGAAGGGGCAGTGCACCTACAACTTCGAGGCCTCCAATCCCGAGCGGCTGCAGCAGCTGTTCGCGCTCTACGAGGCCGAAGCCGCGGATCTGGTGGCCCGTGGGCTGCCGGCTCCGGCCCTCGATTTCGTGCTCAAGTGCAGCCACACCTTCAACCTGCTGGAGGCCCGCGGCGTCATCTCCGTGACCGAGCGCACCGCCACGATCGGACGGATCCGAGCCCTTGCCCGCCAGGTGGCGGAGGCCTGGCTGGCCGAGCGGGAGGCCCTCGGCTTCCCGTTGCTGAGCCCGGAGCGGCGGGAGACCCTGGCCGCCGCGGCATGAACCCCCTGCGCGCGCGGCTGCTCACGGCGGTGCTGGTGCTCGGTGCCTTCCAGCTGGGCCGCCTGAGTGAACGCCAGATCTGGCCCTGCCGGCTGCGGCCCCTGGCCGCCCTGGTGGCCCCCCTGCTGGATGGGGCGCTGCCGAGCGAGCAACTCTGCGATCTGCTCCTGAGGATCCCGGGCGCCTGAGCTGGCGGGCCTTGCCCCCGCAGCGGCTGGTGCCCGCTGTGGCAACGCTGCCGGCATGGAGCATGTGGCGGCCAGGGCCCCGGAGCCGCGGGGAGCGGCAGGACCCGCCGGACGGCTGGTCTGGAGCCGGCGGCTGGTCTGGGCCGGCCTGCTGGCGCTGATCCTGCTGCGGGCCTTTTGGCTGGGGATCGCCCCGCCGCCGCCCGTGGCGGGGGATCCGCTCGAGCGCCTGGCCGCTGCGGCCTCGGCCGGAAGCCGCGACAGCCGCCTGGAAGTGACCCTGCGGGGCACCCTGCTCGGCGATCCCCAGCCGACTGGTCCGGACGGTGCCTGCCGGGCTCTGCTCCAGCTGCCGGCGGGGCGGACCGAACTGCGCTTTGCGCACTGTCCGTCCCTGCACCAGGGCTGGCGGCTGGCCGTTTCCGGGCTTTTGCGCCGGCCTGAACCTGCCCCCCATCCCCTGCTGGCGGGGCCGGCGGAGCGCCTCCAGCGCCAGGGCGCCACGACCCAGCTTCAGGTGGCGCGTCACGAGGTCCGCTGGAGTCCGGCCACGCCGATCGCCGACCTGCGCCGCCGCATGGCCCGGCAGCTGGTGCAGCGGGCCGGGGCGGACCGGGGCGGGGTGCTGGCGGCGCTGGTGCTCGGCAGTGCCCGGGTGCCGTTGCCGGCGGAGGTGCGGGAGGCCTTCCGTGCCGCCGGGCTCTCCCATGCCCTGGCGGCTTCCGGCTTCCATCTCAGCGTCCTGCTCGGGGTGGTGCTTCCCCTGGGGCGGCGTCTGCCCTGTCTCCCCCGGCTGGGCCTGGCGGCGGGGGCGATGACCCTGTTCGTGCTCCTGGCGGGGCCCCAGCCCTCGGTGCTGCGCGCCGTTCTGATGGGCGCCCTGGCCCTGGCGGTGCTGGAGAGCGGCCAGCGGGGCCGTCCCTTCGGCATCCTGATGGCCAGTGCCCTGCTGCTGCTGCTGCTCCGGCCGGACTGGCTGGCCGACGTGGGCTTCCAGCTGAGCGTCGTGGCCACGGCGGCCCTGGTGCTCGCCGCGACTCCCCTGGAGCAGGGGCTGCGCGGGCTCCTGCCCGGCTGGTGCCCCGGCTGGCTGGCGGCCGCCACCGCCGTTCCCCTGGCGGCCTCGCTCTGGACCCTCCCCCTGCAGCTGTTCCACTTCGGGGTGGTGCCGCTCTATGCGGTGCCGGCCAATCTGGTGGTGGCCCCGTTGCTCACGCCCCTGACGCTCGGGGCGATGGCCATGGCAGCGGTGGCGGCGCTGCTGCCCGGGTTGCTGGCCTGGCTGCTGCCCCCGCTGGCCTGGCTGTGCGGCGTGCTGCTGGCGGTCGTGCAGGGTTTCGCCGCCCTGCCGATGGCCCAGATGCAGCTGGGGCGGCCGACCCCCCTGCTGGTGCTGCTGCTGGCCGGGGGGCTGCTGGGCCTTTCACTGCCGGGGCTGTGGGGGCGGCTGCGGTGGCGCGGGCTGGCACTGGCCCTGGTGGGCGCGGCGGTGGTCGGCCATCTGGCCCTGCTGCGGGCGGATCGGCTGCTGCTGGTGCACCAGGGCAGCCGCGACCTGCTGGTGGCACGCCATCAGGGTCGGGCGGCTCTGGTGAGTCTCCAGGCGGACCCGTTCAGCTGCAGCCGCGCCCGTCAGCTGGCCACGGGCCTTGGGGTTCGGCGCTTCGACTGGGTGCTGCTGCTCGATCCGGTGGCTCCCGAACAGCCGGCCTGCTGGGGCGAGCTGGGCGGCGTGGTGCTGGCCAGCGAGGACGGCAGCCTGCCGCTTCAGCCCGGCCAGCGGCTCCACAGTCCCGGGCTTTCGGCCGAGGCCCTGAGCCTCGACAGCCGCGCCATCCGGCTTGGGGTCGGGGGGCGGCCCTGGCTGTTGCTGCCCGATCGCCAGGCCCTGTGGGCCTGGCGGGATCAGCCCGGGGCGGGCCGGGCCGAGGGGATCTGGCTGGGTTTTGTGCCCCGGCGTTCCGAGGGGCACTGGCTGCACGCCACCGGCGTGGCTCCCGTCTGGCTGAGCGGCAACCGCTCCACCCAGCTGCCCGCGGCCTGGCACGCCAGCGGAGCCAGTGGCTGGTTGGAGCGGGGATGGGGCTGAGGCTTCCTTACAGTGCGCCAGGCCCGCAGGGCCACCACCTGGAGAGGTGGCTGAGTGGTCGAAAGCGAACGACTCGAAATCGTTTGAAGGGCAACCTTCCGTGGGTTCGAATCCCACCCTCTCCGTTTCCGTTGCATCCGTTCCGGTCGCACGCTGCTGCGGCAGGCCTTCCGGCCGGTTCCGGTGGGCTCAGTTCCGGTTGCGCCGAAACAGGTTGCTCCGGAACAGGTCGCTCCGGGACAGGTTGCGCCGGAACAGGGCCCAACAGGGCTAACCCGTGCCAAAGGCCAAAAAAAAGCGAACACCGAGGGGTGTCCGCCGAGGAACGTCTTAATGAAAATCTTATTACAGACCGTGAACCCCCGTCCTCAGGGTTCTGCTGCCGCTGCGCCACCCCGACAGCGTGCCTAGTCTCATTGGAGAACCACGCAACAGGGGGCGGTGATGCGGATCACCCGGTGCGATGGGGAGTTCCTGGTCTCCCTCAACGCTCAGGAGGCCTCGCGTCTGATGGATGCCTGCGCCATGGTCGTGCTGGCGGCCGACTCGGTGCCCACCGCCACCCTGCCCAGCGCCATGGCCACCGTTCTGGGCGATCTCTTCGAGGGGCTGCGCGGCACCGGCACCTGTCCCGCCACCCCCGATCCCCTGGCCGTCGATCCCATGGCCGTCGACCATCCTGACGCCTGACGGCCTCCCCCTGCGTTCGGCCCATGCCCTGGTTCGTCAAGCTGGAGGAAGGCATCGTGCCGAAGCCGAGCTTCGATGTGGTGGTGCCGGAGCACCTCTCCTGGCTGGCGGAGCTCGAGCGCCGGGGTCACCGCCCGATGAGTGGCTACTGGGCTGATCGCCGCGGCTGCTCAGGCGATGGAGCCGGTGGCATGCTGCTGTTCTGGGCCGGCGACTGGGCGGAGGCCGAGGCCCTGGTGCGCCACGACCCCCTGATCCTGGCGGGATGTGTGCGCTGGACCCTGCACGAATGGGCCACGGTGTTCGGCGCAGGCCACCTCGACTCCCCCTGAGGCTGCCGGGTTCGAGCCCGGCCGGATCAGGAATGGAACAGGAGCACCAGTCCGGAACTGATCTGATGGAATTCCCGCTCCTCGCGGCTCAGGTCCAGGCCGACCTGCAGGGCTTCCTTGAGGGCGTCGTCGTAGGGGGGAGCGGTGGGGGCCTGGCCCGCATGCCACAGGGCCGCTATCCCCACCGGCGTGGCGTGCCAGCGAAAGCGAGGGGTGGTCCCGATGTCGGGCTCCTTCATCGCTTCTTCGAGGAGTTCGCGAATCGGCATGGGCCCATGGACGTGGGAAAAGCTTCGGCAGATCCGCCCTGCTGGGCAATCAGCTGAGAGCTTTCGTGATGAACGTCGCGCCGATCGCTGCCAGCACCGCCACCGCCAGCCAGAGCAGTTCGAGTCTTCGGCTGAGCCGGAGCATGGTGTCCACCGCTGCCCGCTCCGGCCTTGGGCATCCCGCCGCCAGCAGCGGTTTGCGGCTCCGCACTCCCCCATAGCTGTTGCTCCCGCCCAGCTGCACCTGCACGGCATGGGCATAGGCGGCCTGGGAGACCCCCGCGTTCGGCGAGGGGTCGGGTGCGCCGTCCTGAAGGGCTCGCTTCAGCAGGGCCAGGCCAGCGGGGAGGCCATGGCCCTGCACCAGCGGCAGGCTGAGGGCCACCAGCCGGCACGGAAGCCAGACCAGCAGGTCATCCAGGCGTGCCCCGGCGGTACCCAGCCAGGTGAGGCGTCCCCGCCGGTAGCCCAGCATGGAATCGAGCGTGCTGGCGGCCTTGAAGGCCCAGGCCAGGCTCAGGGGGCCGGGGGCCAGGGGCCAGAGGCCCATCACCCCTGCGCCCACCAGCATCCAGAACAGGGGGGCGAACAGTCCGTCCACGGCGTTCTCGCTGGCGGTCTCCGCCAGGGCGCGCAGGATCTCGCCCCGCCCCAGGCCCGCCGTGTCCCGACCCACGATCCAGCCGAGCGTCCGGCGGGCCGGTTCGAGCTGCGGCCCGCGCTCGTCGGGGGGGGCGGCGGCCGGGGGGAGGGCGTTCAGTACGGTCTGCACGCCCTGCTCCAGGCTGCGCCCGGCCAGGGCGCTCGCCAGGGCCACCACGAGCACGACGCGCCCGAGCGTGCCGACCAGGGACAGGCGCTCCACCATCCAGCCGGCCGTCGCGCTGAGGCCCACCACCGCCAGGGTGATGCCGATGCCGGCCAGCCGTAGCCGGCCGGGGCGATCGCCTGCCCAGTGCTCGGCGGCCCGGCGCAGGCCGCCGATCCACCAGCCCATCACCTGCACTGGATGCAGCCAGGCGCGGGGGTCACCGAGGACGCGGTCCAGGGCTGCGGCCGCCAGCACCAGCAGCAGGGGATCAGGGAGCATGTTCAGCTGGGGCGACTGCCCCAGCCGCTCAGGCGGCCTTCAGCCAGCTGAACATCGCGCGCAGGCCCTTGCCGACCTGCTCGATCGGATGCTGGGCATCGCGCTCGCGGATCCGGTTCATCTCGGGCTTGCCGGCCTCGCATTCCGCCACGAAGTTGCGGGCGAAGGTGCCGTCCTGGATGTCGGCCAGGATGCGCTTCATCTCGGCCTTGGTGTCGGCGGTGATCAGTCGCGGGCCGCTCACGTAGTCGCCGTACTCGGCGGTGTTGGAGATCGAGTCGCGCATGGCGGTGAGGCCGCCCTTGACCATCAGATCCACGATCAGCTTCACCTCGTGGAGGCACTCGAAGTAGGCCAGCTCGGGCTGGTAGCCCGCTTCCACGAGGGTCTCGAAGCCGGCCTTCACCAGTTCGCTCAGCCCGCCGCACAGCACGGCCTGCTCACCGAACAGGTCGGTCTCGGTCTCCTCCTTGAAGTTGGTTTCGAGGATGCCGGCCCGGGTGCCGCCGATCCCCTTCGCATAGGCCATGGCCAGGTCGCGGGCCTTGCCGCTGGCGTCCTGCTGCACGGCGAAGAGCGCCGGCACGCCCATGCCGTTCTGGTACTCCCAGCGCACGGTGTGGCCGGGACCCTTCGGCGCGATCATCACCACGTCCACATCGGCGGGGGGCTGGATCAGCCCGAAGCGGATGTTGAAGCCATGGGCGAAGCTCAGCACCTTGCCGGCGCTCAGGTGGGGCGCGATCTCCTTCTCGTAGATCGCCTTCTGGATCTCATCGGGCAGCAGCACCATGATCCAGTCGGCCTTGGCACAGGCGTCGGCGACGCTGAGCACCTCGAGGCCGTCGGCCCGGGCCTTCTCGGCCGAGCGGCTGCCTTCGTAGAGGCCGACCACCACGTTCACGCCGCTGTCCTTGAGGTTCAGGGCGTGGGCATGGCCCTGGGAGCCGTAGCCGATGATGGCCACCGTCTTGCCCTCCAGCAGGCTGAGATCGGCGTCGGAGTCGTAGAAGAGCTGGGCCATCCGGGCAGGTGCGCAGGCAGGGAGCAGGGATCGAGCTTACGCATGTGCCCGGCCCCGGTCCGGGCTGGTTCAGGCCTCGCTGGGATGGGCGATCACCCGGTCGATCAGGCCGTAGTCCTTGGCCTCGGCGGCGCTGAGGAAGTAGTCGCGGTCGGTGTCCTTCTCGATCTTCTCGAAGGGCTGGCCGGTCATCTCGGCCATGCTGTGGTTGAGCATGTCCTTGATCCGCAGGATCTCCTTCGCCTCGATCTCGATGTCACTGGCCTGGCGCTGGCTGGTGCCGCCCAGGGGCTGGTGGATCATGATCCGGCTGTGGGGCAGGGCGAGCCGCTTGCCCTTGGTGCCGGCGCCGAGCAGGAAGGCACCCATCGAGGCGGCCAGACCCACGCAGATGGTCACCACGTCACTCTTGACATACTGCATGGTGTCGTAGATCGCCAGACCGGCGGTCACCGATCCCCCCGGGGAGTTGATGTAGAGGTAGATCGGCTTGGAATTGTCGTCGGAGTCGAGGTAGAGCATCTGGGCGACCAGGGCATTGGCCACTGCGTCGTTGACCTCCGAGCCCAGAAACAGGATCCGCTCCACGCCCAGGCGGGTGTAGATGTCGACCCAGCGCTCGTACTGGCTGCCGGGCAGGCGGTAGGGAACGCTGGGGGTGCCGATGGGCATGGCTTGGAAGCGGCGGGTCGGGGATGGAAAGGGGAAAAGGGGCGGGGCTGGAGCCGGCTGGGCTGGGTGGGCTCAGCCGATCCCGGCAGGGCTGCGGTCGGCGGCGAGCGGCACGCCCTCCGGCAGCTCCTTCTGGCTGGTGAGCACCCGGTCGATCAGGCCGTAGTCCCTGGCCTGCTCGGCGGTGAGGTAGGTCATCCGGTCGGAGTCCCTGGAGAGCTCCTCGACGCTCTTGCCGGTGTTCTCGGCCAGCATCTCGAGCATGGTGCGCTTGTTGTGCAGCACTTCCTGGGCCCGGATCTGAATGTCGCTGGCCTGGCCCCGGGCGCCGCTGCGGGGCTGGTGCAGCACGATCGTCGCGTGGGGCAGGGCGGCGCGCTGGCCCTTGGTGCCGGCGCTGAGGATCATCGCGGCGGTGCCCATGGCCTGGCCGATGCAGATCGTGTGCACCGGTGGTTTCACGTAGCGGATGGTGTCGGCGATGGCGAAGGCCTCGGTCTCGAAGCCGATCGCGTCGCCGGTGAACCAGGAGGTGCCGGTGGAGTTGATGTAGAAGAAGATCGGCTTCTCCGGGTTGTCGAACTCCAGATAGAGCAGCTGGGCAATGATCAGCTCCGTCACGTCGATGCCCATCTGCCGCTTGGCCTCGTCGTCGCTGAACAGCGGCAGGCCGAGGTAGACGATCCGCTCCTTGAGCAGCAGCGAGGGCAGGTCCGGTGGTGGCGTGCGCATCACGGCGGAATCGCCGTAGTAGGGGGCTGACACCGACATCCGTGGACCCTGGCAGGCACTGGGCTGGAGCCTAGCGGGGGGGCCTCGGCTTGCGCTTGCCGTTGCCGGGATCCCTGCGCGGGGGCCGAGCCTCGACGCCGTGGCCGTCGCCCTCCGCCTCCGCCGCGGCCGCCGGCTGCATCACCGCCTCGCTGCGGGCGAAGACGATCCTGCCGGTCGGGTTCTGGAGGGCTCCGGTGACGATCACCGGCAGGCGCTCGCCGATGCGGTCCCGGGCTCCCTCCACCACCACCATGGTGCCGTCATCGAGGTAGCCCACCCCCTGGTCGGCCTCCTTGCCCTCCCGGGCGATCTTGAGCTGGAGTTCATCGCCCGGCTGCACCTCGGGCCGCAGGGCGATCACCAGTTCACTGAGGTTGAGCACCCGCAGCCCCTTCACCTCCGCCACCTTGGCCAGGTTGTAGTCGGCCGTGAGCAGGGTGCCGCCGGTGTCGGCGGTGAGGGCCTGGAGCTTGTCGTCCACCCCCTTGCCCTCGTAGCGGGTGCTGTTGATCACGAGCCGGCGTCCGTACTGGTCGCGCAGTTCACTGAGCAGCTTCAGGCCGCGGCGGCCCCGGCCCCGCTTCTCGGCGTTGGCGGAGTCGGCCAGGGCCTGGAGCTCATCGATCACGCTCTGGGCCACGATCACCTGCCCCTCCAGCAGTCCGGAATCCAGCAGGCCCCGGATGCGGCCGTCGATGATCACGCTGGTGTCGAGAATCTTGGCGGTGGCGGGCTGCAGCACCCCCTCGGCCACCAGCAGGGCCTCGGTGCTGCCCGGGCTGAACAGGCGCAGCAGGGTTCGGCCGTGCACCTCGGCGAGGTTGTAGCCCGACACGCCGAAGAACACGTTGCTGAGCACGGCGGCCAGCGGCTTGACGAACACCACCTCCCAGGGAAGGGGCAGCAGCAGGATCGGGGCGAGCAGCAGGTTGGCCACCAGCAGGCCGAGGATCAGGCCCACGGCCCGGCTGATCAGCAGGTCGGTGGGCATGCTGCGCACCTGCTGCATGAGCCGCCGCCGCAGCTGGGAGAAAAAAAAGCCGGCGATCAGACCGAAGAAGGCGCCGAATCCCCCCAGCACGGTGCGCAGGCCCTCGGGCCTGTCCACCTGCAGCAGCAGGTGCTCTGGCAGCAGATCGACGCCGAGCCAGCCGGCGGCGGCGCCGGAGATCACGAACAGGATCAGGATGAGGGAGTCCACCATTCCCGCCTTGCGTGGCTGCCCGATCAATCCACATGGCAGCATGCCTGAAACCGGGACATTTGGCCGGAGGGGGTAACCGCCCTTGATCGGACCCGCACCGTTGAGCGCGTCAGACGCGGTGTGCCAACCCCTGGCCTGGCCGCCCCGCAGTGCCTACCTCCACATCCCCTTCTGCCACCGGCGCTGCTTCTACTGTGATTTTCCCGTGGTCCCCCTGGGTGACAGGGCCGGCGCCGTTCCGGGCCAGCCCGGGGCAGCCTCGATCGCGACCTATCTCGCCCTGCTGCGGCGGGAGATCGCCCTCGGCCCGGCGGGGCCGCCCCTGAGCACGGTGTACCTCGGCGGGGGCACGCCCTCGCTGCTCGAGCCGGCCCAGGTGGGCACCCTGCTGGAGGATCTGGACGGACAGTTCGGCCTGGCGGCCGCGGCGGAGATCACCCTCGAACTGGATCCGGCCAGCTTCGACCGGCAACGGCTGGCCGGTTACCTGGCGGCTGGCGTCAACCGCGTGAGCCTGGGAGGCCAGAGCTTCGATGATGCGGTGCTCCTGGACCTGGGCCGCCGCCACCGCGGGGCTGACCTGCGGCAGGCGGCGGGGTGGCTGGCCCAGGCCCGTGCCCGGGGGGCGCTGCGCAGCTGGAGTCTGGATCTGATCCAGGCGGTGCCGGGCCAGACCCTCGCAGCCTGGCGTCAGCAGCTGCGCCAGGCCGCGACCCTGGAGCCGCCCCACCTCTCGGTCTACGACCTCACGATCGAGCCGGGCACCGTGTTCGCCCGCCGCGAGGCCCTGGGTGAGCTGGAGCTGCCGGATCCCGATCTCGCCGCCGATCTGATGGAGCTCACCTGGTCAGAGCTGGAAGCCGCCGGCTACGGGCACTACGAGATTTCCAACTACGCCATCCCCGGCCATGCCTCCCGGCACAACCGGGTGTACTGGAGCGGCGCCGGCTGGTGGGGCTTCGGACTCGGGGCCACGGCAGCCCCCGACGGCCGGCGCCAGGCGCGCCCCCGCACCCGTGCGGCCTATGCGGCCTGGCTGGAGGCCCTGGCCGAGGGGCAGGGGGGAGCGCAGCCTGGACGGCAGCCGGCCGGCGCCCTGCCCCTCGATGAACGGCTCCTGGTGGGCCTTCGGCGCCGGGAGGGGGTGAGGCTGCCCCGCCTGCTGCAGGAGGCCGGTCTGGACCCCCCAGCCGTGGATGGGGCGCTGGCTGCCCTGGCGGCACGGCTCCGGCCGTGGCTGCAGCGCGGACTGCTGCTGGTGGAGGGTTCGCGATGGCGACTCAGCGATCCCGCCGGCCTGGCGCTCAGCAATGCGGTGTTGCGGGAGCTGTTGGTCTGGTGGGATGGGGCTGGGATGCCAGCCAGCGACGCAGGGCCTCCACCGCCAGGCTGCGGCCCGGAATCAGCGGGGGGCTGAAGGGCGGCTGGCGGCTGGTGAGGCCCAGCAGGTCGGCGGTGACCCGCACCTGGCCGTCGCAGTCCTCCCCGGCCCCGATGCCGATCACCGGGATGCTCAGGCTGCGGCTGAGCTCACCGGCCAGGTCGGCCGGCACGTGTTCGATCACCAGGGCGAAGCAGCCGGCTTCCTCCAGGGCGCGGCCGTCGCGCAGCAGCCGCTGGCGGCTGGCCGCGTCGTTGCCCTGTCGCCGGTAGCCGGTGCGATGCACCGCCTGGGGGGTGAGGCCCAGATGCCCCATCACGGGGATCCCACTGCGGACCAGCCGATCGATCACGGCCAGGGTCTCGGGTTCAGCGCCCTCCAGCTTCACGCCGGCGGCGGGGGTCTCCTTGAGCACCCGCCCAGCCGCCGCCACGGCGTCATCGGCGCTGCACTGGTAGGTGAGGAACGGCAGATCGCAGATCAGCAAAGGCTCCTGGCCGCTCGAGCAGGCACTGGCCATCCCCCGTGCGGTGGCACGGCAGTGGTGGAGCATCTCGTCGAGCGTGACCGGCAGGGTGGTGGGGTGGCCCAGCACCACCATGGCGAGGGAATCCCCCACCAGCACCGCATCGGCGCCGGCCTCGGTGACCAGCGCGCCGGACAGGGCGTCCCAGGCGGTGAGCACGCTGATCGGCAGGCCAGCCTGCTTGCGTCGGGCCAGATCGGCAGGGCGCAGGGGCACGGTGCTCGGAAGGCGGGGAGGCCATTGCTAGCATCCACGCGACTCGGACCCACGCGGCCCTGACGCCCAAATCTGGTCAGGACCGGAAGGGAGCAGCCACACGGGATGCTCGGGGCAGGCGTGGATTCCGGGTCACCCTCTTCAGCCGGGCGCTCAGCCGCATCCGTGGCTCACCCCGCGGGAACTGACGACCCGGGAACTGACGACCCGGGAACTGACGGCGCGGATCGGGAGCTCACCACTCAGGAGTGGGGATGGTCAGGGGGCACATCCTGTGGGGTCTTCCAGGGCTGCTCCCGGGGCCGATCAGCTGTCCTGGTCGGAGCCCCTGCCCTGACGGTTGAGCAGGAAGGGGGGGATCTTGGCGCCGCGTTCTTCCGGCTGGGGGTTGAAGGCGGTGGCGCTGGTGAAGCTGACCGCGGGCCGCTCGGTGCGGTAGGCGGTGCCGCCGTCGAACCCCGTGGCGATCACGGTGACGTGGATCTCTCCCTCGAGGCGCTCGTCCACCACGGCCCCGACGATGATGTTGGCATCGGGATCGACCACCTCGTAGATGACCTCCGAGGCCGTGGTCATGTCCTCCAGGGTCATGTCCTTGCCGCCGCTGATGTTGATCACGCAGCCCTTCGCCCCATCGATCCGGGCGGACTCGAGCAGGGGGCTGGTCATGGCGGCCTGGGCGGCCTCGAGGGCGCGGCTGCGGCCGGAGCCCACACCGATCCCCAGCAGCGCTGTGCCGGCATCGGACATCACCGAGCGCACATCGGCGAAGTCCACGTTCACCAGACCGGGTTTGGTGATGATGTCGCTGATCCCCTTGACCCCCATGCGCAGCACGTCGTCGGCGGCGCGAAAGGCTTCGTTCAGGGGGGCGCCGGCGATGGCATCACGCAGCCGGTCGTTCGGGATCACGATCAGGGTGTCGACGTGCTCGGCCAGCCGAGCAATGCCCTCTTCGGCCTGCCGCAGCCGCTTGCGGCCCTCGAAGCCGAAGGGTTTGGTGACGATCCCCACGGTGAGCGCGCCGACCTCCTTGGCCACTTCGGCCAGGATCGGGGCGGCCCCGGTGCCGGTGCCACCCCCCATGCCGGCCGCAATGAAGACCAGATCGGCTCCCTCGAGGGATTCCTGCAGTTCGGCGCGCGATTCCTCCGCCGCCTTCTGGCCGATCACCGGATTGCCGCCGGCTCCGAGGCCACGGGTGAGCTTCTGACCCAGCTGGGTGCGTTTCTGCGCCGCTGACTGCAACAGGGCCTGGGCATCGGTGTTCAGCACCCGGTAGCCCAGCCCCTGGAGATCCGAGGCGATCATCCGGTTGACCGCATTGCTGCCTCCACCACCCACTCCGATCACCTCGATGCGGGCCGATTGGCTCGGAACGATGCCCGCAGGGGTGGGGGAGCTCTGGGTCATGACGGCACTGTGAAGGGAGGCACCGTTGGCGGTCAAGCCTTCAGCTTTCAAGGTGGAGATACCGGTATGGATCGGCGGCTCGAACAAAGTGCCGTCGTCTTGCGCCATGGGGCAGGATTACCGGTTAGCTGCGCAGCATTATGTCCGCAGTGAGGCTCCCTGAGTCCGCTGCCTGGCGTGTTTTGCTGGTTTGCTGGCACTGAGCGCTCGAATGGGCTTGCTCTGAACCTTTTCGATGGGCTCGCCCTGACCTTCCGGGCTCCCTGGCCGGGACCGCTCCGCCCGGGGCCCGTCAGGGGCTCTTGGCCGGAGTGGGTGCCGGACCGGCGATGGCGAGTTCGGGCTGTTCGGGATCGCTGAGATCCAGGCTCCTGAGCTGACGGCCCTTGAGCTGGGGCGGCAATTCCTTGACCAGGTGCTCCAGCACATTGAGGCGACGCTTGAGCTGGGCGTCGGCGGGGCCCAGCCGTACGTCGCCCAGGCTGGCGCTGCGCAGCCAGAGGGTTCCGGCCGGCTCGAACCGGATCTCGAGCAGGTCCTTGCCGAGGCTGGCCCGCTGCTCCAGCACCTCGGTGAGGGCGGCGCGGTGCCGGGGATGCCAGCCTTTCACCAGCAGTCCGGCGGCCTCCTCGCCATTCAGCAGCTGTCCCTGGCTGCTGTTCATCCACTGGCCGAGGCGGTCCACGTAGCCCTGTTCCATCCCGCGCGGGGTGCGGCGCTGGGCGCGGGCCACCGCCTCCCGGTCCACCAGGGTCACCCGCAGGCGCGGCGGGGCCATCAACCGGATCACCTGGACCTGCTCGACGGGCAGGGTCGCGGCGAGCTCGTCGGCGATCCGGCGGGGTTCCAGGCCGAGCAGCGTCTGGGGAAACCGCAGTTTCGCCGCCTGGATGACCTGATCGGCTTTCACCTGCCGGCTGCCGAGCACCTCCACCTGTTCCGGGCCGGTGAGGGTCCAGCCCTGGCGCAGCAGGCCGTAACCCAGAGCCGCCGCCAGCCCCGCCAACACCAGCAGGCGCCAGAGGTTGCGCAGCCGTTCGCGGCGCCGCTGCTGGCGCAGCTGGCGCCGCCGTTCGGCCCCGGGGGGAAGCGGACGGGTCTGGGTCTGGCTCACAGCTCGCAGCGGGAGCGGGCCATCAGCTCGTCGATCCAGCGACGGGCCCGCTCCGCGTCCGAGAAGGGGAGGTCCTTCTGCTGGCCGCCGCCCACGAGGCGCAGACGGCAGGCCCCCTGGGCCTCCTCGGTGAGGGGGGCCTCACCGGAACCCAGCGCCAGCAGCTCCACCAGCTCCAGCTGCTTGATCACGAAGCTGTCGCGCACCACGAGTTTGCCGGCCTCGAAACTGCTCCAGCTCAGGACGCCATCCAGGAGCCGGGCCGCACCGCAGCCATCGAGCTTGGCCAGTTCGGAGCCCTCCGCCCACTCGCGGAAGAGATGCTGACGGCGTCGCTCCAGCCACCCGAGGGTGGTGAGCAGCACGAACACCAGCAGCAGCGGCAGCCAGAGCAGCCCGTGACTCATACCGATGCGCCTCCATCCGGGGGGGAAGACTGCCACTCTCTCGCCCCCTGGATCAAGGCATCCACCAGGGTCGGCAGAGGCACACCCGTGGCCGCCCAGAGCATCGGGTACATGCTCTGGCTGGTGAAGCCGGGCAGGGTGTTGATCTCATTGATCCAGAGGGATCCGGAGGCCTCGGCGTAGAAGAAATCGACCCGGGCCAGCCCGGAGGCATTCACCGCCTCGCAGGCCTGCAGCGCCATGCGGCGCGCCTGGTCGGCGATCGCCGCCGGCACCTGGGCCGGGATCACCGTGTGGCTCTTGCCCTCGCTGTACTTGGTGTCGTAGTCGTACCAGTCCGCATCGAAGAGGATCTCCCCCAGCACCGAGGCGCTCAGGGGGCTGGGGCCGCCGCCGCGCACGGCGCACTCGAGTTCCCGGGCGGTCACCCCCTGTTCCACCACGACGCGGGGATCGAGCTGGACGGCGGCCAGCAGGCCGGCCCGGAGGGACGCCCGGTCGGTGGCCTTGCTGATGCCCACCGAGGAGCCCAGGTTGGCGGGCTTCACGAAGCAGGGATAGCCCAGATCGCCTTCGAGCCGATCGAGCAGCCCCTCGGGATCACGCTTCAGCTGGGCTTCGCTCACGCAGGCGTAGGGAACCTGCGGCAGGCCGGCGGCGGCAAAGGCGGCCTTCATGGCCTGCTTGTCCATGCCGACCGCCGAGCCCAGCACCCCGGAGCCGACGAAGGGCACCTGCATCAGGCTGAACAGTCCCTGGATCGTGCCGTCTTCTCCGTTGGGGCCATGCAGAACGGGAAACCACACCTCCATGGCCAGGGCGTGCGGCGGAAAGCCCTGGAAACCGCCCCGATCGCCCCCTGTGGCCAGCTGCTCCTCGCTGGCCGGGGTGCCCTGGGCCAGAACGGCATCGGCCAGATCCGGACCCCACCAGCGGCCGCGCCGGTCGATGTAGAAGCAGCTCACCGCATAGCGGTGGGCGTTGGCGCCCTCCCGCAGGGCGCCGGCCACGGTGATGGCCGAGCGGATGGCGATCGCATGCTCCCCGGAGGCCCCCCCGAAGATCAGACCGACCCGGATCGGCTTGGGGCTCGGGGCGGGGGTCATCGGGGCGCGGGTGCCGGCCGGGCTGGAACTCAGGCCAGTGTGCCGCTCAGGGAGAAGGCGCGCACCTCCTCGATGGACACGTTCACCAGATCGCCGGGTTCCAGTCCGCGACCATCCCGGCCCGATTCCGGGAGGGGGGCGCCGAAGAAGGTGAGCCGGTTGGTGCGGGTGCGGCCCATCCACTGGGCCGGGTCGCGGGGGTTGATCCCCTCCACCAGCACCTGCTCGACGCGCCCTCGGTAGCGTTCGCTGCGCTGGCGTGCCACGCGCTCCACCAGGGCGTTGAGCGCCTGGAGGCGCTCCACCTTCACCGCCTCGCTCAGCTGGTCCGGCCAGTCGGCGGCGGGGGTGTTGGGCCTCGGCGAGTAGGCGGCGGTGTTCACCTGGTCGAAGCCGATCTCCTCGACCAGCTCGAGCGTGCGGCGGTACTGGGCGTCGGTTTCGCCGGGGAAGGCCACGATCACATCGGCGCTGATCGCGGCGTCGGGCATGCGGCTGCGGATGCGCTCGATGATGCGGCGGTAGCGGTCCACCGTGTAGCCGCGGGCCATCGCCCTGAGCACGGCGTCGTCGCCGCTCTGGAAGGGGATGTGGAAGTGCTCGCACACCTTGGGCAGATCGGCGCAGGCGTCGATCAGCCGCTCGGTGAAGTAACGCGGGTGGCTGGTGGCGAAGCGGATCCGTTCGATCCCCTCCACGTCGTGCACGGCCTGCAGCAGGTCGGTGAGCGTGTGCTGCCGGCGGCCCTCCGGGGTGATGCCCGGCAGATCGCGGCCGTAGGCATCGATGTTCTGCCCCAGCAGGGTGATCTCCCTGAAGCCCCGGGCGGCCAGCCCCTCCATCTCCAGGCGGATGGCCTCGGGCAGGCGGGATTGCTCGCGGCCGCGCACCGAGGGCACCACGCAGTAGGTGCAGCGCTCGTTGCAGCCGTAGATCACGTTCACCCAGGCGCACACCTGGCTGTCGCGGCGGGCGGTGGTGATGTCCTCGAGGATGTGGTGCTCGCCGGTGGCCACCACCTGCTGCCCCTGCTCCACCTGCCCCAGCAGGGTGTCGAGCCGGTTGGCGTGCTGGGGGCCCATCACGAGATCCAGCTCGGGCACGCGCCGCAGCAGCGATTCCCCCTCCTGCTGGGCCACGCAGCCCGCCACCACCAGGGTGAGGTGGGGGTTGGCCCGTTTGCGCTGGGCCTGACGGCCCAGGTAGCTGTACACCTTCTGTTCCGCGTTGTCGCGGATCGTGCAGGTGTTGTAGAGCACCAGATCGGCTTCCAGCTCAGCGTTCGCCTCGCGGTAGCCCATGCCTTCGAGGATCCCGGCCATGCGCTCGGAATCCGCCTTGTTCATCTGGCAGCCGAAGGTGGTGATCCAGTAGCTGCCGCGCCCCGGGCCGCCGAGGGCGGGGGGCGCGCTGGGTTGGGTCGCCGTCATGGCACCAGTTTCCGGCATCGCGGGTCGGGTTCCAGGGCAGCCGGCCCATGCCAGCGTGACGGAGCCACCCCGCCCGGCTGGGGCCCGCCGATCCGATGCGCTGCCACCTGCGTCGCTTCCCCCTCACCAAGGCCGTGCCCCTGGCGATCAGCCGCGGCACCACCCACGCCGTGGACCACCTGCTGGTGGTGCTGGAGCACGACGGCATCCGGGGGATCGGCGAGACCGGCGGGCTGGACACGGGCCATCGCCGCTATGACACGGCCACCATCGCCTGGGAACTGGAGCAGCTGGCGCCCCGGCTGGACGGATGCTCGCCGGCCGCGTTCCAGGCCCTCGAGCCCCTGCTGGCGCCGCTGTCCCCCCCGGCCCGCTGCGGCGTGGATCTGGCCCTGCAGGACTGGCTGGGCCAGCGGCTCGGGGTTCCGCTCTGGCGGCTCTGGGGCCTGGATCCGGCAGCCTGTGTCGCCACCAGCGTGACCCTCGGGCTGGGCGAACCGGCGGTGGTGCTGGCGCGGCTCGAGCGCTGGTGGGAGCAGCTGCCGGCCACGCGAATCAAGCTCAAGCTGGGCAGTCCGGATGGGGTGGCCCACGACCTCGCCCTGCTCGACGCGGTGGTGATGGCCCTGGAGCAGCGGCGGCAGAACACCGGCGTGGCCTGTGAGCTGCAGGTGGATGCCAATGGTGGCTGGAGCCTGGAGACCGCCCGGGCGATGGCGCCGGTGCTGGCGGAACGCGGCGTGGTGCTGCTGGAGCAGCCCCTGCCGCCACTGCTGGATGGGGATGCGGATGCGGCCGGCTTCGCGGCTTTGCGCCCCGTCTGCCCGATTCCCCTGGTGGCCGATGAGAGCTGCTGGAACCTGGCGGACCTGCTCCGCCTGGCCCCCCATGTGGACGGCATCAACATCAAGCTGCTGAAGTGCGGCGGTCTGGCGGAGGGGCTGCTGATGGCCCAGGTCGCCCGCCGTCTGGATCTCGGGGTGATGCTCGGCTGCTACTCCGATGGGTCCCTGCTGAACGGGGCCGCGGCCCAGCTGCTGCCCCTGGTGCGCTGGCCCGATCTCGACAGCCACCTCAACCTGGTGGACGATCCGTTCTCGGGGCTGGAGCGCCGCGCTGACCAGCTGCTGCCGCCCTGCGGCGCCGGCCTGGGGATGTCCGCCCCAGACGCCTGGCTGGAGCCGTTCTGATGGAAAGTGGCCCAGTCGAGGTGGCCCCATGGAGGACCTGATCGCCCCCCTCCATCCCGCGGCGCCCCTGGTGCTGCTGCTGCATGGCGGCATGGACAACCTCTCCGGCAAGACCGGCCTGGCGATGCTGCGCTACCGGCCGGGGCCGATCGTGGCGGTGGTGGATCCGACCGGCGCCGGGCGGACGGTGAAGGAACTCAGCGGCATCGACCGCTCCGTGCCCGTGGTGGCCTCCCTCGCCGAGGCGCTCCCCTACGGCCCCGAGGTGGCGGTGGTCGGCCTGGCCCCGTCCGGGGGGCAGCTGCCCCCCGAGGTGCGGGCCGATCTGGCCGTCGCCCTGCGGTCGGGTCTCTCGGTGGCGAGCGGGCTGCACAGCCGCATCGGTGACGACCCCGAACTGGCCGCCCTGCGGCGGGATGGGGCGTGGATCTGGGATCTGCGGCAGGAGCCGGCAGGCCTGGTGGTGGCGGCGGCCCGGGCCGCCGCGCTCCCCTGCCGGCGCCTGCTGGCCGTGGGGTCCGACATGGCGGTGGGCAAGATGAGCGCCTGCCTGGAGCTGTTCGCCGAGGCGGGCCGGCGCGGGGTGGCGGCCCGCTTTGTGGGCACGGGCCAGGCGGGAATCCTGATCTCCGGCCGGGGTGTGCCGCTCGATGCCGTGCGCGTCGACTACGCCGCCGGGGCCGTGGAGGCTGCCGTGCTGGCGGCGGGGCGCGGGCTGCCGGCCTCCGGGCTGGTGCTGGTGGAGGGGCAGGGCTCCCTGTGCCATCCGGGATCCAGCGCCACCCTGCCGTTGATCCGGGGCAGCCAACCGACCGAACTGCTGCTGGTGCACCGTGCCGGCCAGCGGCACATCAAGGGACTGCCCGAGCTGCCGTTGCCCCCGCTGGGCGAGCTGATCGCCGCGGTGGAGGCCCTGGCGGCCCTGGGCCGCTCCGATGGTCAGCGCCCCAGGGTGCGCGCCATCGCCCTGAACACCGCACGGCTCGGCGAGGCGGAGGCCCGGCAGGCGATGGCGGACACGGCGGCGGCCACCGGGTTGCCCTGCGCGGATCCCGTGCGGCAGGGGGCGGCCGCGCTCTTCGATGGCCTGGGTCTGGAAACCTGGCCGGACACCTGATGAGGCCGGCAGGAAAAAGAGGGCGAGCGAGGGGATTCGAACCCCCGAATGGCGGCGCCACAAGCCGCTGCCTTAACCACTTGGCTACGCCCGCCGTGGTCCGCGCCAATGTACCAACCCGTGCTCAGGCCCGCCGCTGCGATCCACCCGTTCGGTGCCAACCTGGCTCAGCTGTCGCGCCCAGGATCCGGTCTGACCTCCGCCGCTCCCTCTCCCTGGCACTCGCCCTGGCTCGGCGGCACGGTGCTGCTGGCCGTCGCCGCAGGCGCCCTGGCCTGGAGCAACCCTGACCCGGCGGAGTTCGCCGACTATGCCGCGGGGCGTCTGGTCGGTGAGATCTCGCGCGAGTTCTGCGATGGGGACGCGCTCCCCACGATGCTGCGGCTCGCCCTGCCCAACTGCAGGGAGCTGGTGGCCTCCCAGCGCCAGGCGATCGGCGCCGTGGTGAGCCAGCAGACCCGGCGCACCAACCTGGGTCTGCTCAGCGTCTACCAGAGCGATCTGGGGGGCCAGCGGGTGCTGTCCTGGCAGGTGCCGCGCTACAGCACCACGGTGGTGGGGATCGCCGGTCAGTTCATCCTGGTCCGTGGTGGTGAATCCGCCCCATGAGCCACCCACCGGTCCAGACCCTGCGGCTGCGGGTGCCCCGCGCCCTGGTGGATGCCCGGCTGGAGGGGCTGGGGCCTGTGGATGGCGAGGGTCTGGTTCCCCTGGCGGTGAGCTGGGCCGGCGAGAGGATCACGGCCCTGGCCCCGCTGCCGCCGCAGGACCTCGCCGAGCCCCTGCCGCTCGCCCTGCCGCCGCTGGTGGAACCCCATGCCCACCTCGACAAGGCCTTCTCCGCACCGGCCCATCCCAACTGGGGCGGCACCATGGCCGGCGCCCTGGCCCGCAACCAGGAGGAATACGGCCGGCGCAGCGCGGCCCAGGTGCTGGAGCGCGGCGAGCGTGCCCTGCGGCTCGCCTGGAGCCAGGGCCTGCGGGCCATCCGCAGCCATGTCGACAGCGTCGGGCCGGCGGCCCTGGCCAGCTGGGAGGCCCTGCTGGAGCTGCGCCAGCGCTGGGCCGGCCGGGTGGATCTGCAGCTGGTGGCCCTGGCGCCTCTGGCCCACTGGCTGACGCCCCAGGGCCAGGAGCTGGCCCGCTGGGTGGCCGACCGGGGTGGGTGCCTCGGCGGGGTGCTGGGGCCCCCCTTCGCCACGACCCTGACCGATCGCGAAGCCCTGGCGGCTCTGCTCGATCGGGCCGAGTGCTTCGGCACCGCTGTGGATCTCCACGTCGATGAGGCGGAGGTGAAGCCCGGCCGGGGGGTGTCCCTGGTGGCCCGCCTGGCCCTGGAACAGCGCTGCGGCGTGCCGATTGTCTGCAGCCATGCCGCCAGCCTCGCCCTGCTTCCCGAGCGTGCCACCGACCGGCTGGCCGAGCAGGTGGCCGCCGCCGGGATCGGGGTGGTGGCCCTGCCCCTCACCAACCTCTGGCTGCTGGGACGTCGCCCCGGCCGCACCCCGCTGCTGCGGGTGCAGGCTCCGATCCGCAGCCTCCAGCGCGCCGGGGTGCGGGTGGCCCTGGGGGCCGACAACGTGCAGGACCCGTGGTTCCCGGGGGGCGATTTCGATCCGTTCGAGCTGCTGCGCCTGGCGGTGGTCACCAGCCACGTGATCCCGACCCTGCGCCAGGGCCTGGCCCCGTTCACCACGGCGGCGGCCCAGCTGCTGGGGCTGGCCTGGGATGGCGTGCTGCGTGAGGGCGCCCCGGCCGATCTGGTGGTGCTGGCCGCCACCGGCTGGAACGACCTGCTCGCCCGCACTCCCCGCCGGCGCGTGCTGCGGGCCGGCCGATGGCTCGAGCCGCCCGCCGCGGAGCAGCCCTCGCCGCTGCTGCAGGGGCTGGGAGCCCCGCCCGCCCGTGCCTGACGCCGCCCTGCCGCACCAGGCCAGGCTGCCGCCCCGGCCGGATCCGGCCCGGATGGCTGAGCTGGCGGCCGAGCTGGTCCACCAGGACCCTGGCCTGGAGCTGGTGGGGCCGGACCAGCCCGCCGAGCTGCAGCGTCTCTCCCACGACTTTCACGACTACTCGCCGGTGCTGGTGCCGCTGTTCCAGGACCGGCGGGCCCAGCTGGCGGTGCGGGCCCGCACGGTGGAGCAGGTGCAGGTGGTGGCGGCCGCCTGTGGGCGCCTGGCGGTGCCGCTGACGGTGCGGGGGGCGGGCACCGGCAACTACGGCCAGTGTGTGCCCCTGGCCGGGGGGGTGGTTCTCGAGCTCACCGGGCTCGATCGGCTACGCGCCTGCGATGCGGAGACCGGAGTGGTGGAGGTGGAGGCCGGTGCCCTGATGGCGGCGGTGGACCAGCAGCTGGCCCCCCGGGGCCGTGCCCTGCGGCTGATGCCGAGTACCTACCGCAGCGCCACGATCGGCGGCTTCGTCGCCGGGGGCTCCGGTGGGATCGGTTCGCTGCGCTGGGGCTTCCTGCGCGATCCGGGCAACCTGCTGGGCCTCGAGGTCGTGACCCTGGAGCCCGAACCCCGTCTGCTGCGGCTGGATGCCACCGGCAGCGCGCCGCTCAACCATGCCTACGGCACCAACGGCATCCTCACGGCCCTGCGTCTGCCCACCACCGAGGCCGTGCCCTGGCAGCAGCTGGTGGTGGGATTCGACGCCTGGGACCGGGCCCTGGCGGCGGCTGCGGCCCTGCCCGCCACGGCCCTGGTGCTCAATGCCCTCAGCCTGCTGGAGGCCCCGATCGCGGCCCGCTCCCCCTGGCCGGCCGGGTGTCCTGCCGCGGCCGCCGGCGAGCACCGCCTGCTGCTGCTGGCCGCGCCCGACACCCTCGAGGTGCTGCCGTCCTGGCTCGCCGAGCGGGGCGGCATCCTGCGCTGGCAGGCGCCCCAGGGCCAGAGCCGGGGCCTGCCGCTGCGGGAGCTCACCTGGAACCACACCACCCTCCACTGGCGGGCCCAGCAGGCCGGCTGGACCTACCTGCAGATGCTGCTGCCCCAGCCGGAAGCTGCCTGCCTGAACGCCCTGCGGGCCCGCTGGGGGGAGGACCTGCTCTGGCACCTCGAGGCGGTGCGGCAGCAGGGCGCGGCGCGGCTGGCGGCCCTGCCCCTGCTGCGCTGGCGTGGACCGGAGAGTCTGGCGGCGCTCCTGGCGCACTGCCGCGAGCTGGGGGCCTTCGTCTTCAACCCCCACGTGGTCACCGTCGAGGACGGCGGCCTCGGGGTGGTCGATGCGGACCAGGTGGCGGCCAAGGCCGCCTACGACCCGGCCGGTCTGCTCAATCCCGGCAAGCTGCGGGGTTGGCTGGAGCGCTAGCAGCCGAGGCTGAGCCGCGTGTCGGCCCCGGTGATCGGGTGGGTGCCCTCCGCCTCACGGCAGAGCTGGCGCTGGTCCGCCCGGTCGATCAGGGCATCGCTGAAGTCGGCGTTGGTGACCGTGGCGCCGCTGAAGTTGCTGCCGGAGGCGATCACCCCGCGGAGGTCGGCGCCGCTGAAGTCGGCGCCGCTGAAGTCCACCTTGTCCATCAGCACGCCGCTGAGGTCTGCCCCCACGAAGCGGGCCTCGGGGAAGGCCGCCTGGGTGAGGATGGCTCCGTGCAGGTTGGCGCCGGAGAAGTCGGCGTGGCGCCCCGCCGCCCCCGCGAAGGAGGTGTTCGCCAGGTCCTGGCCGCTGAAGTCCTGCTCGTTCTGGTTGGTGAGGGTGTAGTCGACCCCGGAGAACGCGGCCCAGGCGGGCAGGGCACCGGCCGTGAGGCTGCCCACCGCGACGCCCGCTGCAACGACCACCGCCACGACCATGGCCAAGCTCACCGTCACGCCAAACGTCACACCCACCGTGAGGATCCCCTGCAGGGGCTGGAGCAGCCGGGACCGGAGCGGACGGCGGGCCATGGCGCTGAGGCGTCTGCGCTCACTCTGGCGCGCTCGCCGCGAGCAGGTGGCCGATCAGGTACAGGGAGCCGGCCACCAGCACGGGCTGCCCGGAGCCCCCGGCGGCGGCCCTGCGGATCGCCTCCGACAGATCCTCGGCCTGCTCGAGCCCAACCCCCGCAGCGGGGCAGGCGTCCTGCAGCGCCGCCGCGGTCCAGGACGCATGACCCGGCACCGCCACGATCCAGGCCCGATCCCCCGGCCCCAGCAGGGCCTGCAGGATCTCCACCCCCTGCTTGTTGGCCAGCATGCCCAGCACCCACCGGCGGGGGCCCGGCCCCAGGCCATGCCGCTGGCCGTGCTGGTCGAGTTCCCGCCGCAGCCGCTGCGCCGCCGGCGGGTTGTGGGCGCCGTCGAGCAGCAGCGGAACGCCCAGCCGGTGGATCCGCTGCAGCCTTCCGGGCCAGCGGGCTGCGGCGAAGCCCCGGCGGATGGCCGCCTCGGGGATGGTCCAGCCCTGGGCGCGCAGGGCCCGCAGCATGCCGAGGGCCACGGCGGCGTTGAGCTGCTGCACGCCCCCCGGCAGGCCCAGGACCCACGCGCTGGGATCCAGCGGCTCCACCCACTCCAGCCTGGCGCCCATCCGCCGGGCCTGGGCGCCCAGCACCGCCGCCACCTCGGGCTGCTGGGGCCCGCTGACCGCCCAGGCTCCCGGCTGCAGCACCGCGGCCTTCTCGGCGGCGATGCTGGCCGCGTCCGGCCCGAGGAACTCGGCGTGATCCAGGCCGATCGAGGCGAAGCCGATCACCCGCCTGTCGGGGTGGCAGGTCGTGGCATCCAGCCGGCCGCCCAGGCCCACCTCCAGGACCACCAGGTCGAGCCCGGCCTCGGCGAAGGCCAGGAATGCGGCGGCCGTGACCAGTTCGAACGGGGTGAGGCCATGGCGCTGGGCCGCCGCGGCGGCCGCCTGCAGGTGGTGGCGCAGGCTGGCGGCGGCGATAGGTTCGGCCCCAGGTCGGATCCGCTCCGTCCAGCTCACCAGATGGGGGGAGGTGTAGAGCCCGGCCCGGAGTCCGGCGGCCAGCAGGGCCTGGTGGAGCAGGGTGCAGATCGATCCCTTGCCGTTGGTGCCGGCCACCTGGATCGCCGCGAACCGGCGCTCCGGGTGGCCCAGGTCCGCCAGGGCCGCCTGCAGGCGCTCCAGCCCCAGATCGACACCCCGGCGGCTGAAGGGCTCGATCAGGTCGGCGAAGTCGTCGGTGGCGCCCGGCAGGACGTCCGTGGTCTCAGCCAAGGCCGATCAGGGCCTTCTCGAGCCGCTCCACCGCCTGACGCACCTGGCGGGGCTGGATGGTCAGGGGGGGGACGAACCGCACCACATCGGCACCCGCCGGCACCACCAGCAGACCCTCCTCCAGGGCGGCCTTGACCACGGCCGGAGCCGGCGGGGCTTCAGGCCGCAGCACCAGGCCCTGGAGCAGGCCCCAGCCGCGCACGCCGGCCAGCTGCTGGGGGTGCCGCTTCACCAGATCCCCGAGGGTCTGCTGCAGCAGCTGGCCGGTGCGCTGCACGTGGCCGAGCAGCTGGCGCCGTTCGATCTCGGCCAGCACGGTGAGCCCAGCACGGCAGGCGAAGGGGTTGCCGCCGAAGGTGCTGGCGTGATCGCCGGGTCTGAAGTGATCCACCGCCCGCTTCACGGCGAGGGCGCCGATCGGGATGCCCCCGCCGAGCCCCTTGGCGAGGGTGAAGGCGTCGGGTTCGACTCCGAGGGTCTCGTAACCCCAGAGCCGGCCGCTGCGTCCCACGCCGATCTGAACCTCGTCGAAGACGAGCAGGATCCCCCGGGCATCGCAGAGCTCGCGCACCCGCTGGAAGAAGGCCCGATCCCCCGGATGCACCCCGCCCTCCCCCTGGAGGGGTTCGAGCAGCACGGCCGCGACCTGCGGGCCCTCCGCTTCGGAGGAGGCCAGCAGGGCTTCGAAGGCGGCCGTGTCGTTGTAGGGGAAGTAGCGGAAGCCGGAGACCATCGGTTCAAAGCCCCGGTGGTACTTGGGCTGTCCCGTTGCGGTGACCGCGGCGAGGGTGCGGCCATGGAAGCTGGCCTGGGCGGTGAGGATCAGGGGAGGGCGGGCTTCCGTTCCCTGGATCCCCCGCACCGTCTGGCCATGCTTGCGGGCCAGCTTGATGGCCGCTTCGTTGGCCTCCGCGCCGGAGTTGCAGAAGAACACCCGGTCGAAACAGCTCCGGGCGGTGATGGCGCCGGCCAGCTCTTCCTGCTCGGGGATGCGGTACAGATTGGAGACGTGCTGCAGCTTGCCCAGCTGGCGGTTCAGGGCGCGCCGCATCCGGGCGTCGCTGTGGCCCAGGGTGCAGACGGCGATGCCGGCGACGCAGTCGAGGTATCGCCTGCCCCGGTCGTCCCACACCCAGGCACCCCGCCCCCGGGTGAGGCTGATCGGGAAGCGGGCATAGGTGTCCATCACCGGATCGACCTGGCCGACCGGTGCTGCAGGGGGCACCTCAGCAGTGGGAGCGGTGGGACTCGAACCCACATGCCCGAAGGCGCTCGATTTTGAGTCGAGTCCGTCTACCAATTCCGGCACGCTCCCTCGAGCGCGAGCTTACGCGGCCAGGCTGGCCTGCAGGCTGGTCCTCGGGGCATCGGCCGCCGAGACGACCCGCTGGATCGAGGCCCCCACGGCGTTGAGCTTGTCCTCCAGACCGGCATAGCCCCGGTCGAGGAACTCCAGGCCCCGCACCGTGGTGATGCCTTCGGCCGCCAGACCGGCCAGCACCATCGCGGCGGAAGCCCGCAGATCGGTTCCCTGGACCGGGGCCCCGCTCAGCCTGCCCACCCCCTCGATGAAGGCGGTGTTGCTCTGCATGCGGATGGCGGCCCCCATGCGCTGCAGTTCGGCCACGTGCTGGAGCCGGTTCTCGAAGATGTTCTCAGTGATCACGCTGGTGCCCCGGGCCGTGGCCAGCAGGCTCATGAACGGGGCCTGCAGGTCGGTGGGGAAGCCGGGGAACGGCTGCGTGCGCAGGTCGACGGCCTGGATGACATCGGCCTTGATGGTGAGGCCGATGCCGTCGGGCTCCAGGGTGCAGCCGGCCTCCTCGAGCTTGGTGAGCACCGCCCCAAGGTGCTCCGGGATGACGGGGGTCACCCGCAGCTGGGAGCGGGTGATCGCTGCGGCGAGCAGCAGGGTTCCCGCCTCGATCCGGTCGGGGATGACGGCGTAATCGGCGCCATGGAGGCGGTCCACACCCACGATGGTGATCGTCGGGGTGCCGGCGCCGCGGACCCGCGCACCCATCGCCAGCAGCAGGCCCGCCAGGTCGATGACTTCGGGCTCCTGGGCCGCGTTGTCGATCACCGTCTCGCCGTCAGCGAGGACGGCGGCCATCATCAGGGTCTCGGTGGCACCGACGCTGGGACAGTCGAGGTGGATGCGGCTGCCGGTGAGGCGGTGACCACGCCCGGGCACCACGGCGGTGACGACCCCGTGTTCGATGGTGACCTGGGCGCCGAGGGCCTTGAGCCCCTTGACATGCTCGATGACGGGGCGGGTGCCGATCTGGCAGCCGCCGGGCAGCGGAACCTTCGCCATGCCCATGCGGGCCAGCAGGGGACCGATGCAGAAGAAGCTGGCCCGCAGGCTGTTGACCAGTTCATAGGGAGCGGTGGCGCTGTGAATCCCCGAACCGTCGAGGTCGAGGCTGTCGCCATCCCGGCTCACCCTGCCGCCGAGGCTGGTGAGCATCTCGCCCATGCCCGTGATGTCCGTCAGCGGGGGCACGTTGCGCAGCCGCACGGTGTCGCGGGTGAGCAGGCAGGCCGCCATCAGCACCAGGGCGGAATTCTTCGCACCACTCACCTGAACTTCGCCGCTCAGCCGGCGTCCGCCGCTGATCAGCAGCTGGGGATCAGGCGTCTCAGGGGTCGGGGTGGCGGCGTGAATGGCTGAATAGCTCATGATCAGGCCTTCCGGGCTCCCTGGTCGCCGCATCTTGACAACAAAACGTGAGACCGTCTAGACGGCCGCCGCGCGAACTGGCCTGACGGGCGCCGGGACAGCGCGGGGCCGGATCGGGGGCGGGCGGCTCCATGGCGTATCCTTTTCGGGTCGCTGAGCAGCAGCCACGCGGCAGCCACGCGGATGTGGCGGAATTGGTAGACGCGCTAGTTTCAGGTACTAGTGGCAGCAATGTCGTGGGAGTTCAAGTCTCCCCATCCGCATTTTCAATCTCATGATTCTCCTAAAAATATCCAACTCCTCCGAGGTGGTTGCCTCGAAGGTGGGCAAGTTTCTGGAGAGTCTCACCCCTGATGGCCTCGACCAGACCACCGTCGAGGACATCGTCCTGCGCAAGCTGATCGAGAACCTCCGCGCCGAAGGCATCAAGGGGGAGGTGGCGGCGGTGCGGGGCCTCGAGCTCGATGAGGCCGAGCTCGTCATGCACGACGCCCTGCGCGTGCGCCGCCACGAACGGTTCTGAACCCCGGATCGCACCTCCCCGTGGCCCCCTTGCCGGAGGTCATCGCCAGCCGCCGCAACCCTCTGGTGCGCCGGTTGCGGCAGCTTCACCAGCCCCGGGGCCGGCGGGAGCAGGGGCTCGCCCTGCTGGAGGGCACCCATCTGGTGGAGGAGGTGTCGCGCCTGGCCCTGGAACCCCGGGAGCTGGTCGCCACCCCGGCCTGGTTCGATGCCCACGCCGCCCTGCTGGAGGGGCTGGCCGGGTCGTGGCGTCCGGTCGCCGTGACCCCCGAGGTGCTGGACGCGGTGGCGACCACCGAGCACCCCGATGGGGTGGTGCTCACCCTGCCGCTGCCCACGCCCAGCTGGGGGCCGGCGCGGCCTGGCCTGGTGCTGGCGCTCGACGCCCTCCAGGATCCGGGCAATCTGGGCACGCTGATGCGCACCGCCCTGGCCGCCCAGGTGCAGGCCCTCTGGCTCGCCGAGGGGGCTGATCCGCTCCAGCCCAAGGTGCTGCGGGCCTCCGCCGGCGCCGCCCTCGCGCTGCCGACCCGCCGCTGCAGCCGTGCTGAGCTGGTGGACAAGCTCAACGCGCTGGCCGGACAGAGCGCCCTGCAGGTGGTGGCCACCCTGCCACCCCACAGCGGCGCCCTGCCCTACTGGCAGCTCGACTGGCGGCGTCCCACCGTGCTGCTGCTGGGGCAGGAGGGGGCGGGCCTGGCACCCGAGCTGGTGGAGCGGGCCACCCACCGGGTCACCATCCCCCACAGCGCCGCCGTGGAGTCCCTGAATGTGGCGGTGGCCGCGGCGCCTCTGCTGCTGGAGCGGTGGCGGCAGCAGGCCGAATCCTGACGCGCGGCCTGCGACGGGGGAGAATGCCCGCCAGCTGAGTACGGCCCCCGGTGAGCGACGCCCCCTTCAACGGCGCCTTCGACTACGACGTGATCGTGATCGGGGCCGGCTACGGCGGCTTCGATGCGGCCAAACACGCTGCCGACCATGGCTTGCGGGTGGCGATCGTGGAATCCCGCGACATGGGTGGAACCTGCGTGAACCGGGGCTGTGTGCCGAGCAAGGCGCTGCTGGCCGCCAGCGGCCGGGTGCGCGAACTGGCCGATGCCGAGCATCTGGCCGGCTTCGGCATCCATGCGGCCCCGGTGCGGTTCGAGCGCCAGAAGATCGCCGACCATGCCAACCAGCTGGTGGCGACGATCCGCACCAACCTCACCAGAACCCTGGAGCGGGCCGGGGCCACCATCCTGCGGGGCAGCGGACGCCTGGCCGGTTCCCAGCAGGTCACCGTGCGGGAGAGCGGCAGTGGCCTGGAGCGCACCTACAGCGCCAGGGACGTGATTCTGGCCACAGGCTCCGAGCCCTTCGTGCCGCCGGGCATCGAGACCGACGGCCGCACGGTGTTCACCAGCGACGAGGCCGTGAGCCTGGAATGGCTGCCCCGCTGGCTGGCGATCATCGGCAGCGGCTACATCGGCCTGGAATTCGCCGATGTCTACACGGCCCTCGGCTGCGAGGTGACGATGATCGAGGCGCTGGATCGGGTCATGCCCACCTTCGATCCGGACATCGCCAAGATCGCCGCCCGTCACCTGATCGACGGCCGCGACATCGACGCCCGCGCCGGCGTGCTGGCCCGCAAGGTCACCCCCGGCTGCCCCGTGACGATCGAACTGGCCGACATGCAGAGCCGGGAACTCGTCGAGACCCTGGAGGTCGATGCCGTGCTCGTGGCCACCGGTCGGGTGCCGAGCAGCAAGGATCTCAACCTGGCGGCGGTGGGGGTGGAGACCAACCGCGGCTTCGTTCCGGTGGATGAGCGGATGCGGGTGCTGGTGCAGGGGGAACCCGTGCCCCACCTGTGGGCCGTGGGGGATGTCACCGGCAAGATGATGCTTGCCCACACGGCGGCCGCCCAGGGCACCGTGGCTGTCGACAACATCCTCGGGCACGCCCGCGCCATCGATTACCGCTCGATCCCCGCGGCCACCTTCACCCACCCGGAGATCAGCTCGGTGGGGCTGAGCGAAGCCGATGCCAGGGAGCTGGCTTCGCGGGAGGGCTTCGAGCTCGGCAGCGTGCGCAGCTACTTCAAGGCCAATTCCAAGGCCCTGGCCGAACTGGAGAGCGACGGTCTGATGAAACTCCTGTTCAACAAGGCCAGTGGCGAAGTGCTGGGGGCCCACATCTATGGGCTGCACGCGGCCGACCTGATCCAGGAGATCGCCAACGCGGTGGCCCGCCGCCAGAGCGTGGTGGAGCTCGCTCGGGAGGTGCACACCCACCCCACCCTCAGCGAGGTGGTCGAAGTCGCCTACAAACAGGCCGCCATGGCGGTGGACTGAGCGCCCCAGCCCCGCGCTGACGCACCACCCAATCCCCTCACACCGCCTGAGCCATGGAGATCCGTCGCCGACCACCCAACCCCAAGGTGAAGGTGGCCCATCTGGAGTACGCCATTCCCCATGACGAGGCTGAGCCCCGCCACATCCTCGAGCGGATCGTGTGGGAGAAGGACCGGGAGGTCGCCAGCGACCGGCAGCGGGTGCCGCTCGAGAAGCTCCGCCAGCAGGTGGCCGAGCTTCCCCCCACCCACGATTTCCTGGCGGCGCTGCGGGCCAGCTGCCGCAAGCCCGCGGTGATTGCCGAGATCAAGAAGGCGAGCCCCAGCAAGGGGGTGATCCGGGAGGACTTCGATCCGGTGGCGATCGCCCGCGGCTATGCCGCCGGTGGTGCCAGCTGCCTCTCGGTGCTGACCGACCGGTCGTTTTTTCAGGGTGGATTCGACGTGCTGGTGCAGGTGCGCCAGGCGGTGGATCTGCCCCTGCTCTGCAAGGACTTCATCCTCAGCCCCTACCAGCTCTACCAGGCCCGTGCCGCAGGAGCCGATGCGGCGTTGCTGATCGCGGCGATCCTCACCGACCAGGATCTGGCCTACCTGCTCAAGGTCACCCGCAGCCTGGGGCTGACGGCCCTGGTGGAGGTCCACGATGCCGAGGAGCTGGAGCGGGTGCTCGCCCTCGACGGCGTGAGCCTGATCGGCATCAACAACCGCGACCTGGCCACCTTCCACACCGATCTGGCCACGACCGAAGCGCTGATGGCCGGCTACGGCGATCAGCTCCGGCAGCGAGGGGCTCTGCTGGTGAGCGAATCGGGACTGTTCAGCCGGGAGGACCTCGACCGGGTGCAGGGAGCGGGAGCCGATGCCGTGTTGGTGGGTGAAGCGCTGATGCGGCAGGCCGATGTGACGGCGGCCCTGGAGACCCTGATCGAGGGCTGAAGCCGCCGCGCCCCCGGCCCCCACGGAAAAAGCCCCCACCGTTCGGCGGGGGCTGGGTGAATCGAGGGACCGAAGGCCTGGCGCCCTCGACCCCGCCGACAGCGGTGCGGTCTGCTCAGACCTTGCGGGAGTAGAACTCCACCACCAGCAGTTCGTTGATCTCGAGGGCGACCCACTCGCGCTCACACTTGCTGATCACCTTGGCGGTGAGCTTGTTCTTGTCGAGCTCCAGGTGGGGCGGGATGTTGGCCAGACCGGGGAATTCCAGGTTGCCTTCAGCCAGTTGCTTGCTCTGCTTGCGTTCCCGGATGGCGACCACGTCACCGGCCTTGCACTGGTAACTGGCGATGTCCACCACGCGGCCGTTCACCATGACGTGACCGTGGTTCACCAGTTGCCGGGCACCGGGCACGGTGGGGCCGAAGCCGAGACGGAAACAGATGTTGTCGAGACGGTTCTCGAGCAGTTTGAGCAGGTTGGTTCCGGTCGAACCTTCCTGGGCGCGGGCTTTCTTCACGTAGCGGACCAGCTGACGTTCGGAAATCCCGTAGTTGAAGCGAAGCTTCTGCTTCTCTTCCAGACGGATGGCGTATTCGGAGCGCTTGCGACGGGCTTGGCCGTGCTGACCGGGGGGATAAGACCGCTTGGCGGACTTACGGGTGAGACCGGGGAGGTCTCCCAAGCGCCGCGTGATCCTCAGACGAGGGCCGCGGTAACGAGACATGAAAAGAAGGTCGTGGGACGGAACGGCCCCGCCGGATGGGGGCCCGTGGCGACGGTTGCTCGGGCAAGCTGGAGAGCGTCCGCAGCCCGCGCTTTGACGCGCCAACGATCGATCCTATCGGTTGGCCCCGAGGCCCTCGGACTCACCCCGGTCCCTGAGCCGCTCGGGCTGCCCCCGGGGCCCTCCCGCTGGCTGGCCCTGCTCCTGCTGGGGCTGATCGGCGCCTACCGCCGTTTCCTCTCGCCCCTGCTCGGACCCCGCTGCCGCTTCATCCCCAGCTGCAGCGCCTACGGCCTGGAGGCGATCCGCCGCCATGGACCCTGGCGCGGCAGCTGGCTCACCCTGCAGCGTCTGCTGCGCTGCCATCCGTTCACGCCCTGCGGCTGTGATCCGGTGCCCGACTGACCCGCTCCTCCCCCTTCCCCATGACCATGCTGCGGCTCTATTCCCGCCCGGGCTGCTGCCTGTGCGAGGGCCTCGAGGAGAAGCTGCGCGGGCTCGCTGCCGCGCCGGATCTGGAGGTGGTGAATGTGGATGAGGATCCGGCCCTCCAGGCCCGCTTCGGTCTGGAGGTGCCCGTGCTGGCCTGGCAGAGCCCCCAGGGGGAGCAGGTGCTGCCGAGGGTGCCGCCTCGTCTGGTGGACGAAGCGCTGCTGGTTTGGTTGCGGAGGAACGGTTTTCCTGGCCGGAGCGCCTAGAACGGCGCCACCTCCCGGCTGAGCGGCCCATGAACCACCGGCTTCACCCCCTGCTGCGCGACGTGGGACTGCAGGTACCCGCCGACTTTCCCGAGGCGTCTGTCGAAGCGATCAGCTGCGACTCCCGCCGGGTGGGCCCCGGCACCCTGTTCGTGGGTCTGCCTGGCAACCAGGTGGACGGCGGGGCCTTCTGGCGTTCGGCACTCGCGGCCGGCGCCTGTGCCGCGGTGGTGAGCCCTGCGGCCGCCGCCGCCGACCCCCCGGCGGCGGGCGATCCCGTGCTGGTGACGGATGGGGCGATGGCCCGCTGGGCGGGGCTGCTGGCCGCCGCCTTCTGGGGCCAGCCCAGCCAGCGGATGGCCCTGATCGGGGTCACCGGCACGAACGGCAAGACCACCACCACCCACCTGATCGAGCATCTGGCCGCCGCCGCCGGCACTCCGGCGGCGCTGTTCGGCACCCTCGAGAACCGCTGGCCCGGCCATGCCGTCACCGCCCAGCACACCACCGCCTTCGCCGATCTGCTGCAGGCCCAGCTGGCCCAGGCGGCCGATGCCGGCGCCCGCATCGCCGCGATGGAGGTGAGTTCCCACGCCCTCGACCAGCAGCGGGTGGCGGGTTGCCGTTTCGCCGGCGCCGTGTTCACCAACCTCACCCAGGATCACCTCGATTACCACCCCTCCATGGAGGCGTACTTCGCCGCCAAGGCGAGCCTCTTTGCGGCTCCCCTGCTCCTGGAGAAGGGCACCCCCTCTGCCGTGGTGAACCGGGACGATCCCTGGGGGGCCCAGCTGGCCGCCCAGCTGGGGGAGCGCTGCTGGAGCAGTTCCCTGCGCGACGCCGACGCCGACCTGTTCATCGACGCTCTGACCATGGAGAGCAGCGGGGTGCGGGGGCGGCTGGTCACCCCGGTGGGCGAAGGCCGGTTCCGCTCCCCCCTGCTGGGCCGCTTCAACCTGATGAACCTGCTGCAGGCCGTGGGCGCGCTGCTTCAGCAGGGGATGCCTCTGCCCCTGCTCCTCGATGGGCTGGACAGTTTCCGCGGGGTGCCCGGCCGCATGGAACGCGTGATGGGCCGTGGGCTGGAGGGGCAGCCGGCCGTGCTCGTCGACTACGCCCACACCCCCGATGGTCTGGACAATGCCCTGACGGCCAGCCGGCCCTTCACCCAGGGGCGCCTGGTCTGCGTGTTCGGCTGCGGTGGCGACCGCGACCGCAGCAAGCGCCCCCAGATGGGGGCGATCGCGGCCCGTCTGGCCGACCGGGTGGTGGTCACCTCCGACAACCCCCGCACGGAGGATCCCGCGCGGATTCTCGAGGATGTGGTGGCCGGCATTCCCGCCGGGACCGATCTGCAGGTGGAGGGCGATCGGGCCACGGCCATCGCCATGGCGATCGCCAGTGCGCAGGCCGGCGACCTGGTGCTGATCGCCGGCAAGGGCCACGAGGACTACCAGATCCTCGGCACCACGAAGATCCACTTCGACGATCGCGAGGAGGCCGAGAAGGCGCTCATGGCCCGGACGGTCTGAGCGGGATCGTCTGAGCGCATGGCGCTAAGTTCGGCACAATTTCCGGATCGGCATGGCAGCGGCGGTTCCTCTCTCCAAGAAATTTCTCGCCGAATTCATCGGGACCTTCTGGCTCGTACTCGGGGGCTGCGGCAGCGCCGTGCTGGCCGCGGTCTTTCCCTATGCCCAGGCCGATGCCAATCCGCTCGGTCTCGGTTTCCTTGGGGTGGCGCTGGCCTTCGGTCTCACCCTGCTCACCATGGCGTACACGATCGGGCGGATCTCCGGCTGCCACATCAATCCCGCGGTCAGCTTCGGGCTGTGGGCCAGCGGCCGCTTTCCGGGCTCCCAGTTGCTGAGCTATGTGGTGGCCCAGGTTCTGGGGGCCATCGTCGCCGGTGGGCTGCTCTACGGCGTGGCCAGTGGCCGAGCCGGGTTTGAGCTGAGCGGCAGCAATCCTCTGGCCACCAATGGATTCGGTGCCCACTCACCGGGTGGCTACAGCTTCTGGGCCGCCCTGATCATCGAGGTGGTGCTCACCTTCATCTTCCTGCTGGTGATTCTCGGGTCCACCCACCGCGACACCTTCCCGAGCATGGCCGGCGTGCCGATCGGGCTCTCCCTGGTGCTGATCCATCTGATCAGCATCCCGGTCACCAACACATCCGTGAACCCGGCCCGCAGCACCGGCGTGGCCGTGTGGGCAGGAGGCGATGCCATGGCTCAGCTGTGGTTGTTCTGGCTGGCTCCGATCGTGGGTGCCCTGCTGGCCGGCTGGGTGCAGCGCCATCTGCTGGAGGCCGGCGAAAGCTGAGCGCGGCTCACATCGTCTCCCTGCTTCGCAGCCAGCCGTAGCTGCCCAGCGCCAGAGCCAGTGGCAGTGCCAGGCCCCAGAGCCGGGCCAGGGTGGGTTCCAGGGAGGCCCCTCCTGCCTCCTTGGCGGCTGAGTAGGGCGATTCTTTCTCGCTGCCGGCTGCGAGCTTGCCGTTGATCGGGGCGAGCGCCTCGGCGGCCTTCTCCTGGGCGGTTTCGCCGGCACCGGCCATGGTGTCCTTGGCGGAGGCGTAGGGCGACTGCTTCTGGGAGCCTGGCTCCAGCTTCCCCTCCAGCATGGCGATGACGCCCTGGCCGGCGGCGTAGGAGCAGGTGAGGCTGGTCTGGGTGAGGCCGTCGCGGCTCGCCTGCAGCACAACCTCCACCTTCCCATCCACGAGGGAGCGGCTGGCGCTCACCCGGCTTCGATCGGAGCGGAAGCCCTCCTGGGCGGCCTGCTGCAGGCAGGCCTTCTCGGCCGCCTGGCGCTGCTCGGCGCTGGCCTGGGCCGCCACGGCCGGCGGCGTGCCGAGCAAGGTCGCCAGGGTGGCCGCTGCCGCAGCGCTCACGGCAAGGACGGCTCCTGGAGGGAGGGGGAGTCTGGACTGCGGAAGGGCCATGGCGAGGGCCGTGCTGACACCGTCAGTGTGGCGCTGACATCGGCCTGTGGATCAGGTTTTGGCGGTACTTCGCAATGCGTTCAGCAGGGCCTCCAGGTCGGCGGCGTTCGTGGGCAGGTGGGTGCAGGCCCGCAGGCAGGCGGGCTGATCCAGGCTGCGCAGCCACACCCGTTGCCGGCCCAGCTGGCCCACCACTTCGACCGGAGACATGCCGGCCAGGGTGAAGCTCACCAGACCGGCGGGCGGCTCCACCTGGAGCAGCGTGTCCAACCCAGGCACATCCTGCAGTTGCCGCCAGAGATCCCCCGCACTCCTGCGCAGGCGTGCGTGGCGTTCCTCGGCGCTCCCCTCGGTTTCGAGCAGCTGCAGCGAACAGTCCAGTCCGGCGAACAGGGGGATGCAGGAGGTGGCCACCTCGAAGCGCCGCCCATCGGCATGGAAGCCGCTGGCCGGCGTGCCTTCGTGGCTGAGGCTGCGCCAGCCGATCAGGGTGGGCCTGGCTTCGGCCAGCACCCGTTCGGACAGGGCCACCACGCCCAGGCCCTCCGGACCGCAGCACCATTTGTGGCCGGTGCAGGCATAGATGTCGACGACCGCGGCGGCGGCGGCGACGGGAAGGCTGCCGAGGGCCTGGGCGGCGTCGGCCAGCAGCCAGGGCCGGCGGGGGTGATCCTGCAGGTGCGCGGCCACCTGCTCGAGCGGCATGATCTGGCCGGTGTTCCAGAGCAGATGGGAGAGCACCACCAGCCGGGTCCGGGGTGTGAGCGCCGCCTCCAGCCGCTCCAGCACCGCCGCATCCGTGGCCGCGGGGCTGCCGAGCAGATCCGCCACCGGCAGGCTGTGCAGGCTCAGGCCATGGCGGTGGGCCAGCTCCCGGCAGGCGGCCACCACGCCGGGGTGCTCACAGTCGCTGAGCAGCAACGCATCGCCGGCCTGCCAGGGCAGCCCCCACAGCGGCAGCACGCAGCCGCTGGTGACGTTCTCGGTGAAGCTCAGGCGGTGGGGCGGCACCCCCAGCCAGCACCCCAGCCGCCGCCGCAGCCGCGCCACCGTGGATTCCACAAAGGGCCAGACGTCGTCGGTGAATGGGCCGAGTTCCTGGATGCGCTGCCAGGCCGTGACCATGGCCTCCAGGCTCGGCGTGGGCAGAGGGCCCTGGCCGCCGTAGTTGAAGTAGGCCTTGTTGGCCAGGGCCGGCAGCTGATCGCGCAGGGTCGGGGGCATCGGGCTGAACCGGGGGCTGGTGAACCGGGCTGCTGGGAGCCCCGGCCTGCTGGTCAGATCTGACCGGCGCCGAAGGTCACCTGACAGGCCGCATTGAGGAGCTGGGCCTCGGCCGGGGTGCTCGGCACATCCCCGTTGAGGAGCCCTTCGTTGCAGTCAGCCTCCATCTGGTAGGTGCCCATGCCGTTGTAGACCGCGAAGGTCGCGCCGTAATCCTGGACCGGCTGCACACTGCCGTAGTAAAGCTGCCAGTCGGTGTTCGGCACGATCACCGTGGGTTGACGCCGCTCAATGGCCCGGTCGATGGCGTTGTTGATGATCGCCGCCGTAGTCAGGGTGGTGATTCCCCAGACCAGGGACTGACCGAACCACCAGCCCCAAGGCGGCGAGCTCGAGCCCCATCCGCCGTACCAGCCGCCGCCCCAGGGGCGGTTGTTGTACCAACCGCGGTTGCGGGCCCAGCCGGGATTGCCGTAGTAGTTGTTGACCACGGTCCGACGGGTCCAGATGTTGCGGTCGCGGCGGTTGTAGTCCCGCCAACGGTTGCTGTCCCAATCCTTCCAGCGATCCGAAGCGCGCTGGTAGCCACGGTTGTAGCCCTTGTTGTAGCCCCGGTCGTAGCCGCGGTCGCGTCCCTTGTCGAGGCCCTCCCGGTAGCCGGAACGCACACCCTTTTCGTAGCCGCGTTCCTTGCCTTTCTCGAAGCCCTTGTCCTTGCCGTCCTTCACGCCCTGGCGATAGATCCGATCGCGCTCCTTCTGGTTGAGCTCCTTGCGATCCTTGCGGTTCTGATCGGAGGACTTGCTGTTCTTCCGCTTGTTCTCGTTCCTGTTCTCTTGCTGCTGGTTGTCCTTGTTTTTCTTCTTGCGTTTCTTCTTCTCGTCCTTGTCGTCGTCCTTGGCGAGCAGCAGCTCGTGGGGGATGGGCGAGGCGGTCTGAACCACCGCCGCCACGGCAGGAAGGGTGCTGCTGCAGGTCATCACCAGGGCCATGCCCGCAGCGGGCAGCGCCAGGCGACGCAGGGGAGACGGGGAGGTGATGAAGGCCATGGCCCAGGGAGACCGGAACAACCACAACTTCACCCTGATCCGGCGATGCAGGGATTCACAACGCTGGGGATCCCCTTTGCAAAGTGGCCGGCCAACCAGCGGCGCGCGGCCGGCTGGAGCGCCCCCTTCACCTGGCGAGGCCCCGGCTGGATGCAGGGCCTAGAGCACCTGACCCAGCATCACGGCCGCCACGGCCGAGAAGAGGGTGATGCCCAGCGCTGTGAGGGGATTCTGCCCCTGGGCCACCGCCACGGTCGTGACGACCCCCGCCCCGATGCAGGCGACCGCCAGCTGGGTGAACAGTTCGCTGCGGTCGCGGGGGGTGGGGCTGGGGGTCATGGGAAGGCCATGGGCTTCCGCAGACCGTAGGGAGGGCGGCTGATGCGGCCCCTCCCCCAGGAGAGCCTTGTTACCTGGCGTCGGAGTTCGTTACGCGCCGCAATCTCGAGGCCGGTCGCGCCCGTCCGGTGCTGGCCCACTGGTGCAGGGCCTCGAGCTGTTCCCGCGCCGTTCGGCTCAGGGGCACCACCTGGCTGGCGGCGGCGATCAGGTCGGCCTCGCCGAACTCCCGCCGCTCGGCAAAGGCCAGGTGCATGGCCTCGATCACGGTCTGCTCCAGTTCGGCGCCCGAGAACCCGGCCGTGCGGTCCACCAGCACCTCCAGCGGAATGCGATGGTCGGGCCGCCGTCGCTTCAGCTGGAGATCGAAGATGGCGTGGCGTTCCTCGGGGCTGGGCAGGTCCAGCAGGAAGATCTCGTCGAAGCGGCCCTTGCGCAGCAGCTCCGGAGGAAGGCGTTCCACGGCATTGGCCGTGGCCACCACGAACACCGGGCTGGTCTTCTCGGCCATCCAGGTGAGCACCGTGCCCAGCACCCGCTGCGTGGTCCCCCCGTCACTGCGCCCGTCTCCGGTGGCGGCCAGCCCGAAGCCCTTGTCGATCTCATCGATCCAGAGCACGCACGGCGCCATCGCCTCGGCCCGCTGGATCATGTCGCGGGTGCGCGCTTCCGACGCTCCCACCAGCCCGGCGAACAGCCGTCCCACATCCAGGCGCAGCAGGGGCATCGCCCAGCTGTGGGCGATGGCTTTGGCGGTGAGGGACTTGCCCGTGCCCTGGGGACCCACCAGCAGGACACCGCGCGGCAGGGGCAAGCCATAGGCCCGGGCTTCGGCACTGAAGGCCATCCGCCGTTGTTCCAGCCAGTGCTTGAGGGTTTCCAGCCCGCCGATGTCGGCTGGGGTGGAGCTGCTGGGGCAGTACTCGAGCAGCTCGCTCTTGGCGATGGCCTGGCGCTTTTCCTCGAGAACCTCGGCCAGGTCATCGGCCCCGAGACGGCCACGGCGCGCCAGGGCCCGGGCGGCCAGCTGGCGCACCCGCTGCTCGCTCAACCCGTGGCAGGCCGCGGTGAGTTCCGCCAGCACGGCGGCGTCGAGGGGCTGGCCGCTCGCCCCGGCGATGGAGCGCAGCAGCTGGCCGATCTCGTCGGCGTCGGGAAGGGGCAGATCCAGCAGGGTGATGCAGTCATCGAGATCGAGCGGAAGCTGCCAGTCCGGAGCGGTGATGATCAGGGTGCGGGGCGCCAGCCGCAGCTGGCGCGACAGGTTGCGCAGGCGGCGGCAGATGCCGGCGTCCTCGCAGTAGCGATGGAAGTCGCGCAGCAGCAGGATGGCGCCCTGGTCGGCGGGAAGGGAATCGAGGCAGGCGAGGGCGGCCATCGGGTTCCGGGCCGCCTCCCCCTCCCGGTTGGGCAGGCCGGCCAGTCCCTCCACGAAATCCCAGCGCAGCAGGAGGCGGTCGCCGAGACGTCGCGCCGCCGCCTCCAGCAGCGACTCGACCCGCTGCTCCTCCAGGCTGCGGATCCAGATGATCGGCGTGCGCGCCCGAATCATCAGATCCAGCTGGTCTGCCCAGCTGTCGGTGCTCATGGGGTGTCCTGCGGCGGCTCGCGCAGGGCGGCCAGGGCGGCCCAGCGGGGATCCCCACGGCTGGCGTCGCTGCTCCAGGTGCTGGGCCCCGGACACTCCTCGCCGCAGTCGTTCACCAGGGGCAGCTGCAGGCTGAGCTGCTCGAAGATCCAGTGGGCCGGATCGAAATGGCCGCGGGGGTCCAGGCTCTCGGTGAGGGCATCGGGATCGAGCTCCAGCTCCGTGGCGGGGCCCTCCAGCAGCTCGCTGTCCACCCCCTGCTGGCGGGCCGCTTCGCCGAGCCAGATCAGTTCACGGGTGTGGAAGCCCAGCGGGTGGTTGAAGTGCTGCAGGCAACGGTCGCAGCGCAGGGTGAGGATCGTGGTGGCCCGGCCGTCGACCGCCAGCACGTTGCCGCAGTGAACGGCCCGGAGCGCGCCCCGCACCGGGGTGAGGCTGGCGAGGCCCTCGAGGTGCTGCTCCACGGTCCAGGTGCGGCCCTCAGCGAGGCCGCGCAGATCCTGGATCGGGATGGGCCTGAGGTCGGAGGCGCTGCCCCGGGGCCCGGCTGGCGGGCACGCTGGATCGACGGACATGGCACTGGGGGGAGCGCGGGATGGCGCTGGCTACTTCTTGCCCTTCGGCTCGAAGGGCAGACGTCCCCCGGAGGCTCCGGCGGGGGAGACGGTGACGGTCTGCTGGGCCAGCTGCTGATCGAGGATGGCCTGGAGGTTGTCCGGCAGGGCCTCCCGGGTGAGCAGATAGGTCTGGAGGGCCTGGAAGACGTTGGCCACCACCATGTAGAGCAGCACCCCGGCCGGCAGGGGGAAGAACAGGAACATCGCCGTGATCATCACCGGCGTGATCTTGTTGGCGGTGGACTGCTGGGGGTTGGGGGGCATGCCCAGTCCGGAGAGGATCTGGGAGATGAACAGCGAGGCCCCGAAGGCCGCCACAAGTCCGGCGATGTCCCAGTTGACCGTGCCTTCGGTCATGAAGCCCACCTGGCCCAGCGCCTTGATGAACAGGAAGCCGCTGCGGGCCGCCAGGCCGGGGATCTTCCCTTCAACGGTGGCATCGCCGGGGGCGAGAGCCGTGATCGTGCCGTTCTGATCGACGCTGACCACACCCTCGCCCTTGGTCACGCTCCAGCTGGGCGTGAAGGCGCTGCCGTTCTCCACGTCCGCCAGCACGGTGTCGAAGCTCTGGCCGGTCTTCGTGTGGAGGTTCACCGTCTCGCGGCTGCCGACCCCCAGCTTGTTGCCATTCTCCAGGCTGGCGATCACCGGCACGTGCTCGGTGTTGGAGACGAAGATCGCGTGGCTGGCGCTGTTGAAGGGCTTGGGCTCGATGGTCGCCACCTGCTCGGCCGGCAGCACCTTGAGGTTCAGGGTGTAGGGCACATCCGCGAACGGTGAGCCGCGGAGCGTGGCGAACAGGGCGAAGAGGATGGGCATCTGCACCAGCAGGGGCAGGCAGCCGGCCAGGGGGCTGCCGAACTCCTTCATCAACTTGCCCAGCTCCTCCTGCTGCTTCTGGGGGTTGCTGGCGAACTTGGAGCGGATTTCCGCCTGACGCTTCTGCATCACCGGCTGGGCGATGCGCATGCGCCGGGCGTTCCGGATCGAGCCTGCGCTGAGTGGGAAGAGTGCCAGCCGGATCACCACCGTGAGGGCAATGATCGCCAGCCCGTAGCTCGGCACCAATCCGTAGAAGAAGTCGAGGATCGGGAGCAGCAGGTTGTCGGAGATGTAGCCGATCACGGCGGAGGGGGCTTGGGGGTGAGGGGAAAGCGTGGATCAGTGTGCCTGAGGCTCAGGCGGCCATGCCCCGGGGTGGGGCGGGACGGGCGGCCTGGCGGCGCTCCTCGATGTAGGCCTCGAGATCCCGGAAGCGGGGCACCGAGCGCAGTTCGAGCTTGGCTCCGTCCGTGAGCACCAGCACCATGTCACCCCAGGCCCCGAAGCCGCGGGGCACGCTGCGCACCTCGCGGATCTGGCTGTAGACGACCTGGGTGCGCTCCCGTCCGCGCCAGCCGCCATTGACCTCGATCCGTCGGTTGGTGATGCGGAAACGCAGCCAGAGGGCCCGCACGATCGCGCCGACCGCGAAGGGCAGGCCGATCACGGTGAGGCCGAAGAGCAGATTGACGATCAGGTCGCCCCGGGCCGGACCTCCCTCGAAGAAGACCGTTTCCTGGATCTCTGCTGGGCTCTGCTTGCTCATGGTGTCAGGCCTGCTCGGTGCAGAAGCTGCTCGCATTCTCCCAGCAGGGCGTCAGGAGTGCGTTCGGCGCAGCCGGGCTTCAGACTCATCAGCAGCCACACCGGGCTGTCGGCCTGCCCGAGGGGAAGCTGCAGCAGGTGGCCGTGGATCAGGCGGCGCAGGCGGTTGCGCTGCACGGCGCGCTTGTGGACCTTCGTGCTCACCACCACGCCGCAGCGCCAGGGGGAGGTGGCTGAGCCCCGCTGGCTCATGGGCAGGAGCTCGGCGCGGGCCGGCAGCCACCGCAGCATCAAAAAAGGGCCGTGCAACTGCCGACCCTTGCGGTAGAGACTGTCGAAGACCCGTTCCCCTTTCAGCCGGTGGCAGCGAGGCAGGGCCAAGCGCTCAGACGGCGAGGCGGGACCGGCCGCGGCGGCGACGGGTGCGGATGACCCGGCGGCCGGTGTGGGTCCGCATCCGGACCCGGAAACCGGACACACGCTTGCGCTTGCGGCTGGTTCCTTCGAGGGTGCGCTTGGTCATGGCTTCGTGCTCGCTCCTGGCGACGCGTCGGAATAGGGCGTTGGCGCCAACCTATCAGGCGGCTTGGAGACGCCCCGGCAGGCAGGGCCGCCGACCGTCAGTTGCTGGGGGGATCGATCTGGATCAGCCAGCTGCCCAGGTAGCCGGAGATGGGCACCTCACCGGGGGCCTGGGCCAGGGCGTTGAACTGATACATCCCCACGTTGAAGGGGTTGAAGAGCTTGATGTAAACCCCGATCGTTCCCTCGTCCGAAACCGGGGTGTCGGGGAAGATCTCGATCGCTCCGCCATTCTCGGCGATCTCGATGGTGGCGGGGATCTTCTCGACGCAGCGGGTGCGCGACAGCATCCCACCCTCATTCATCTTGCAGAGCTGCACCCGCGACGGATCGATCTTGGCGTCGAAGTACTTCGGAATGGTGATGCTCAGCTTGAGGATGGCGGTCTTCCGGTCCTTGGGCCGAAGCAGCAGGTAATACTCCGAGCGCTTGAGGCGCTGGGTATCGGTCATGAAGAAGTAGAGCTTGCGGTAGTCGCGGCTGTTCTCCCAGCGGAACTCCACCAGTCCGGAGGTGCCCTGGGCTTGGGCCGCGGGCTGCAGGCCAGCCGGATGGAGCAGCCCAACGCCAGTCAGGGCTGCGGCTCCCAGCCCCGCGGCGGCGGCCAGAGCGCGAGGGTGGCGTAGTGGGTTGAAACCCATTGGGCCTCCACAGGATCAATGGCTCAATTCTCAGCAGAGCCCCGGGAGGAAGGAGTGTGGTGGTGGTCGGCCTCTGGGCTGGCGCGGTCCGGCCGGAGGCGGCTCGCCTCGCGGAGGTAGGGATGGCAGGGGGGGCGTCCGGGCTCCATCCAGGCGTGGGCCAGCAACCGGATGCAGTGGCCCAGATCCCCGGCGACGGCCATCTGCTGGCAGTCGATCAGGGCCACCTGTTCCCAGCCGGGCCGGCGGCGGGCGATGGCGGCCGGGAAGCAGGCATCCAGATCGGCGGTCACGGAGAAGGTGACCGACAGCACCCTGCTCCCCGCCAGCCCGTTGCGTTCGACCAGCGCATCCACCAGCTCGCCGACGGCCTCGGCGATGGCCTCGACGGTGTTGCCGCTGGCGGTGGTGGCTCCCCGCAGGGCACGCAGCTCCAGGGGCTCGCTCATGGGCGGAACAGCCAGAGGGGTTGGCCGCTCCAGCCCAGTTCCAGGCTGAGCAACTGGCCCAGCCGGCGGAGCTGACCCCGGCCGGGGATGAGCCCGGCGAAACGCCGTGGCGGGGCTCCGAAGGTGATCGGCCGGGTCTTGTCGGCATCGAGGCCGGCCAGCTCCGCCGCCAGCCGGCGGGCCGCCTCCTCGTCGCCGAGCTGATCCACGAGTCCCAGCTCCCGGGCCTGGGCTCCGCTGAAGACGCGGCCATCGGCGAACTGCCGCACGGTCTCTTCCGTCAGGCCGCGGCCCTCGGCCACCGCCGCCACGAACTGGGTGTAGCTCGAGTCGATCAGGTCCTGCAGCAGGTCCCGTTCGGCCTGGGTCAGGGCCCGGTCCGGCGAGAGGATGTCCTTGTAGAGGCCGCTCTTGACGGTCTCGAAACTGACACCGAGGCGCTTCAGCAGTTTGGAGATGTTGTTGCCCCGCAGGATCACCCCGATCGAGCCGGTGATGCTGCCGGGGTTGGCCACGATCTTCTCGGCCGCCACACCGATGTAGACCCCTCCGGAGGCGGAGATGTTGCCGAAGCTGGCCACCACGCGGCAACCCTTGTCCCGCAGCCGCAGCAGGGCGCTGTGGATCTCCTGGCTGTCCCCCACGGTGCCGCCGGGGCTGTCGATCCGCAGCAGCAGGGCCGGACACTCCCGCTCCTCCACCTGGCGCAGGGCCTTGAGCACGCGGGTGCGGGTGCCGCCCCCGATCGGGCCCTCGATGCTGATCCGCGCCATGGTGCGGCGTGTCTTGCGGCGCCAGGGCCAGACCATGGGAACGGGAGAAGGTGGCTGGATCTTAAAAAGAAGCTCCGAACCGGCTCCGATGCCCCAGCCCCTCCGCTGGCTTCTGATGATCCTGCCGTTCGCCCTCTGGGGTACGGCGATGGCGGCGATGAAGCCCCTGCTCACGGGGGGCTCGCCCTGGGCCATCGCCACCCTGCGGCTCCTGCCCGCCGGTGCTGTGGTGTTGCTGGCCGCCGTCCTGCTGGGCCGCTCGCTCCGGATCGATCCGGCCGACTGGCCCTGGTTGCTGGCCTTCGCGCTCGTGGATGGAAGCCTGTTCCAGGGGCTGCTGACCCGTGGCCTGGGTCAGACCGGGGCCGGCCTGGGGTCGGTGCTGATCGATTCCCAGCCGCTGCTGGTGGCCCTGCTGGCCCGGAGCCTGTTCGGGGAGGCGATCAACCCGGTGGGCTGGCTCGGTCTGCTGCTGGGGTTGCTGGGCATCCTCTGCCTGGGCCTGCCCGGACCGGTCCTGCGGCACTGGTGGCTGGAGGGACCCGCGTCCCTCGACCAGTCGGCCTGGAGTCACGGGGAGCTCTGGATGCTGGGGGCCGCGGTGGCCATGGCGGTCGGGACGGTGCTGTGCCGCTATGCCGCCCGCCGCAGTGATCCGGTGGCGATCACCGGCTGGCACATGGTGCTGGGAGGGTTGCCCCTGCTGCTGCTGGCCGAGGCGCCTGCCCTCGCCGGCGGCGGCCCCTGGCTGCCCGCCTGGTCGCCGCTCCAGTGGGGCCTGATGGCCTACGCCACGCTGCTCGGCAGTGCCCTGGCCTATGGGTTGTTCTTCTGGTTCGCCAGCAGCGGCGACCTCACCGGCTTCACCGCCCTGACCTTTCTCACCCCTGTCTTCGCGGTGCTCTGTGGGGTGGCCTGGCTGGAGGAGCGGCTCTTGCCCCTGCAGTGGCTGGGGGCGGCCCTGGCTCTCAGTTCGGTGCTGCTGATCAACCGCCGCCAGCAGCTCTGGCAGGGGCACCGCTGATGCGGGTGCTGGTGGTGAGCACGCCGGTGGGCAGCCTGGGCAGTGGCCGGGGTGGGGGGGTGGAACTCACCGCCACGGCCCTGGTCGCGGGACTGCTGGAGCGCGGCCATCGCCTGACCGTGCTCGCCGGGGAGGGCTCCCGGCTGCCCCCGGCCTGCAGCGGCGCCGCGCTCTGGTGTGAAGCGGGTGTCGACCAGCCCAGCTGGCAGCACCGCCACCGGGACGCTCCGGTGGAGATTCCGGTGGATGGCGTGCTGCCGAAGCTCTGGCAACGCGCCCTCCTCCATCAGGCCGGCTTCGATGTGATCGTCAACCTGGCCTACGACTGGCTGCCGATCTGGTTGACGCCGCACACCGCGTGCCCCCTGGCCCATCTGATCAGCATGGGGTCGGTGGGTGAGGCCATGGATGCGGTGGTCGCCGCAGTGGCACAGCACCATCCCGAGCACTTTGCCTTCCACACCGCGGCCCAGGCTGGGGATTTCAGCCTGCCGGGCGCCCCCCGTCTGGTGGGCAACGGCTTCGACCTGACCCGCTACCACTTCGCCCCCAGCGGCGATCCCCTGCTGGGCTGGGCGGGCCGGGTTGCCCCGGAGAAGGGCCTGGAGGATGCCGCCGCGGTGGCCGCGGATCTGCAGATGCCCCTGGCCGTCTGGGGCCTGGAGGAGGATGGGGCCTACGCCCGGCGGGTGGAGGCTTCGGTGCCGGCGGGCACGATCCAGTGGCGTGGCTTTCTGCCGACGGAGCGGCTTCAGCAGGAGCTCGGTCGCTGTGCGGTGCTGCTCAACACCCCGAAGTGGAACGAGGCCTTCGGCAACGTGGTGGTGGAGGCCATGGCCTGCGGCGTGCCCGTCGCCGCCTATGCCCGCGGCGGCCCCGGCGAGCTGGTGCAGGAAGGTACCAACGGGGCGCTGGCCCCACCGGATGATCGCCATGGCCTGCGGCTTGCGGTGCAGCGGGCCCTGGCGGTCCCCCGGGCCGGCTGCCGCCGCTGGGTTGAGCAGACCTGTTCCCAGCAGGCCTTCGCGGCGCGGATCGAGGCGTGGCTCGAGGCGGTGGTGGCCGCGGCGGCGGACCGGGCTGCGCGTGGCGGATAGGGTCGCCCCGCAGCCGACCGTCCCGCTTGCCCTCCCGTTCCGTCACCCCTGCCGTGCGCCGTCGGGTCCTGGGGCTCACCCTGCTGCTGGGGTTGGGGCTGTTCGTCTGGCAGCTGGGCAGCAGTGGCCTCGTGGATGAGACTCCGCCGCTGTTCGCCGCCTCGGCGCGGGCGATGGCCGAAAGCGGTGACTGGCTGATCCCCCGCGTCAATGGCCTGCCCCGTTACGACAAGCCACCGCTGGTGTACTGGGCCATGGGGCTGGTCTATGCCCTGCCGGGCCAGGAGCAGTGGAATCCCCTCGGCACCTGGGCGGCGCGGCTGCCCTCGGCCCTGGCCAGCGTGGCGGTGATGCTGGCTCTGGTCCAGACCCTGTTGCGTTGGCCTCAGGCGACCGACCACGGGCAGGACCGCTGGCAGCCCCGGGCCGTGGTCACGGCGCTGACGGCGGCCCTGGCCTTCGCCCTCTCGCCGCTGGTGCTGCTCTGGGGTCGCATCGCCGTCAGCGATGCCCTCTTCTCCGGCTGCCTCAGCCTGGCCCTGCTGCTCTGCTGGCACAGCTATGCCGCCGCGGGAGGGGGGTGGTGGCGTGGCTGGGTGCTGCTCGGGCTGGCCGTGCTGGCCAAGGGGCCCGTGGCCATCCTGTTGCTCGGCCTGACCCTGCTGCTGTTCGGTGCCCTTCAGGCTGATCTGGGGCGGCTCTGGACGCGGTTGCGTCCCCCGGTCGGGCTGGCGATCACGGCCGGAATCTCTCTGCCCTGGTATGGCCTGGCCCTCGCGGTGGAGGGGGAGCCCTTCTGGCGCAGTTTCTTCGGCTACCACAACCTGCAGCGGTTCACCGCCGTGGTCAACAACCATCAGCAGCCCTGGTGGTTCTTCGCCGTGGTGCTGCTGCTGGCCAGTCTTCCCTGGAGTCCCCTCCTGCTGCTCGGGCTGATTCGGGGGATCGGCGGGGGCCGGTTCGGCTTCCCGGGGCCGCCCCTGCCACCGGCCCTCTCCCTGCAGCGCTTCGCGGCCTGCTGGTTGCTGGCGGTGCTGCTGTTCTTCACGGCGGCCGCCACCAAGCTGCCGAGCTACTGGCTGCCCGCCACCCCGGCGGCGGGGCTGTTGATCGCCCTGGCCGCGCGTCCCGGCGGCGGCAGGCCGTGGCGCCTGGCGTTCGGGCTCAGCCTGGTGCTGGCGCTGCTCCTGGCGCTGGTCTTTGCCGCGGCCCCCTGGTGGGTGCCCGGGATCGTCACCCCGGAAATGCCCACCCTGCCGGCCCAGCTGCTGGCCAGTCGGCGGCTGGCGCTGGCGGCTGGCTGCTACGGCCTGGCGGCGGTGGCGGCCGGGCTGGCCTGGCGTTCCCGCGGCCGATCCGAGGGGCTGCTGGCCCTGCAGCTCCCGCTGGTCCTGTTTGTGCCGCTGGTCCTGCTGCCCGTCGGGGAGCTGGGGGATGGGCTGCGGGGCGCGCCGGTGCGCCAGATGGCCGCCACTGTCCGTCAGGACCGGCATTCCCAGGAACCCCTGGCCATGGTGGGCATGCTCAAGCCTTCCCTGCACTACTACGCCCGCCAGGTCGTGATCTTCGAGGGGGCCCCGGCGACGGGGCTGGTGAACCTGGCGGATCGGCTCGGGGCCGAACGTCGCGCCGGCCAGAGTCCCAGCACGGTGCAGCAGCAGCCCACGCTGCTGCTGGTGATCGACGCCGGAACGGCGCAGCAGCCCTACTGGCAGGGCCTGGAGCCCGAGCTGCTGGACTCCGCGGGGATCTACCGCCTCTGGCGGCTGGATCGCTCCCGGCTCGAGCGGCGGGCGGCGGCGCTGAAGGCGGCCGGTGTCCGTCCCGACTGGCGGGATCCCCGCCCGGAGCGCTACTGATCCGCTGCCCCCCCCTCCGCGTCGGGGGGAGGGTTCAGATCCCTGCGACGGCAGAAGCTGCAGTGGCCCCACAGGGCCATCTCCCCTGCCGGAGCCGGGCAGTGACAGCAGGGGCAGGTCGCCATGCCATGCACGTCCACCCGGCTGGGATGGCGGGCCCAGCTGTCGGCCTCTCCCAGGCTGGCCTGGAGCACCGGGGCGCCGGGATGGTGCTGTTCGAAGCGGATCGAGCGGATCGCAAAGCCCGCCGCCCGCAGGCTGGCCAGCAGCTGGTGGCGGTTGTACTGCAGGGCCTGGAGCCAGGGGCCTGGGGCGGCCCCCACGGTGAGCACCGAACCCGCCAGCCGCAGGGGACGGCAGTGGGGGGCGAGCTGGGGGCCGGCGAGCTGGGGCCACCGCTGCCACAGGGCCGCCAGGTTGCCGCTGCTCTGCCAGCTCTGCTGCAGCGTCTCGAGGCAGCGCGACAGGGTGGCGGCCGGAGCCTGCGGGGCCGGCGCCAGGATCGACAGGTTGCCGTGGCGCCGTGTCCCCATCAGCGGCCGCTCCCGGCGGCGGCGGCGGCCGCGAACGGGGCCATCCCCGGCGTCGGTCGGTGGCGGCACGGGAACCATGCGCAAACGCTAGGACCGTCCATGGTTAGCCTCTGGCATCGCACCTCGCTGGGCCATGGGCTTCTTCGACCGCCTCAGCCGTTTGTTCCGCGCCAACGCCAATGCGGTGATCGGCAGCATGGAGGATCCCTCCAAGATCCTTGACCAGTCCGTTGCGGACATGCAGTCCGATCTGGTGAAGCTGCGGCAGGCCGTCGCGACGGCGATCGCCAGCCAGAAGCGGATTCAGAACCAGGCGGAGCAGGCCGAAAGCCAGTCCAAGACGTGGTTCGAGCGGGCCGAACTCGCCCTGCAGAAGGGGGAGGAGGACCTGGCCCGGGAGGCGCTCACCCGTCGCAAGACCTACCAGGACACCGCCACGGCGCTGAACACCCAGCTGCAGAGCCAGGCGGGCCAGGTGGAGGCGCTGAAGAAGAGCCTGGTCGCCCTGGAGGCCAAGATCGCCGAGGCCAAGACCAAGAAGGACATGCTCAAGGCCAGGGCCCAGGCGGCCCAGGCGCAGGAGCAGCTGCAGAGCGCCGTCGGCAATCTCGGCACCAATTCCGCCATGGCGGCCTTCGAGCGGATGGAGGAGAAGGTGCAGACCATGGAGGCCCGCAGCCAGGCGGCCGCCGAACTCGCCGGAGCCGACCTCGAAAGCCAGTTCGCCGCCCTCGAGGGCAGTGATGTGGACGACGAGCTCGCCGCTCTCAAGAACCGGCTCTCCGGCGCCCAGACTCCCGTCGCCCTCCCCCTGGACAGTGACCCGGTTCCCCAGCTCGAGCCCGTCAAGGTGGCCGAGGTCGATGCGGAGCTCGAGGAGCTGAAGCGCTCGATCGACAAGCTCTGACCGCGACCCTGTCCGCTGGTTCCGTTCCTTCCCTGCCGCCCTTACCCACCCCAACCCTGCCGTGTCCGTCCTCGAGCTCAGCGATGCCAACTACCAGAGCGAGGTCCTGGAGGTGAGCACCCCGGTGCTCGTGGATGTCTGGGCCACCTGGTGCGGCCCCTGCCGGTTGATGGCCCCGATGATGGACTGGGCCGCGGCGGAATACGCCGGGCGTCTGACGGTGGGCAAGCTCGAGGCCGACCCCAACCCCGCCAGTCGCGATCTGCTGGAGGTGCAGGGTCTTCCCACCCTGGTGCTGTACAAGGACGGCCAGGTGGTGGCGCGCCATGAGGGTGCCATGGCCCAGGCCCAGCTCAAGGCCTTCCTGGATGCCCATCTCTGAGCGGCTCTCCCGCCTGGGCAGCGGCGTCTTCGCCCGCAACGACCAGCGCAAGGCGGCCTATGCCGCCAGGGCCCGGCAACCCGGTGCCGCAGGGCCTCCCCTGCTCGATCTCTCGCTGGGATCCACCGATCTCCAGCCTCCTGCGGTGGCGATCGAGGCGATCCGCTCCGGCCTGGGCGATCCGGCCAGCAGCGCCTACTGCCTCCATGCCTCCACGCTCCCGTTTCGCCAGGCCGTGGCCGGCTGGGCCCAGCGACGGTTCGGTGTGGCGGTCGATCCCGAGCGGGAGGTCCTGCTGCTGGTGGGCTCCCAGGAGGGCACGGCCCACCTTCCGCTGGCCGTGCTGAATCCCGGCGATCGGGCCCTGCTGCTCGATCCCTACTACCCCTCCCACCTGGGGGGGCTGCAGCTCGCCTCGGCCCGGCCCGAGCTGTTGCGGCTCGACCCTGCCGACGGCTGGCGGCCGGACTTCGACCGTCTCCCACCGTCCACGTGGGATGCGCTCAAGCTGATGGTGCTCGGCTTCCCCCACAACCCCACCGCCACCACGGGCGAGCAGGCCTGGGTGGATGCGGCGGTGGAGAAGGCCCTGCGCCACGACCTGGTGCTGGCCCACGACAACCCCTACGTGGATCTGGCTCTCGAGGGCGAAGCCCCGGCCCTGCTGCGCCATCCCCACTGGCGTGAGTGCGGCATCGAGTTCTTCTCCCTGTCCAAGAGCTGGTGCCTGGGGGGCTACCGGCTGGCCTTCGCGATCGGTGCCGAGTGGCTGATCACGGCCCTTCGCCAGCTCAAGGGGGTGGTGGATTTCAACCAGTCCCTGGCGCTTCAGGCCGGCGCCGTGGCGGCCCTCGAGCAGGCCCCCGACTGGCCGGCGCAGCTGCGGGAGGTCTACAGGGAGCGTCGTGATCGCATGGCCGCGGCCCTGGAGGCGGTGGGATGGCCGGTGCCCTTGCCCAGCATGGCGCTCTACCTCTGGTTGCCCCTGCCTCCCCAGGTCCGCCACCGCGACGGGCAGGCCTTGTGCGACGCGGAGGCCTTCTGTGGCGAGTTGCTGGAGTCCACGGGCGTGGCCCTGACCCCCGGGAACGGGTTTGGTCCGGGGGGTGAGGGTTGGCTCAGGCTGGCCCTCGTCCACCCCAGCGCCTCCCTGGAGGAGGGTGCGGATCGGATCGGCCGTTGGCTGGCCGGCCGCTGAGGCCCCCCGGCCCCTGGCAGATCCGGCGCCTCGCCGTCTGCGGCAGCACGGAGTGGGAGCTGGAGCGGTGGCTGGGAGGTCGCCCCAGCGCCACCGGGCCGCTCGAGGGCCGGCTGGCGGTGATCGCGGCGCGGCAGCGCTATGGCCACGGCCAGCGGGGCCGCCTCTGGAGTGCCCCGCGCGGCGGGGTGTGGCTGAGTGCGGCGTTCCCCTGGAGCGGCGAGGCCCGGGCGAGCCTGGCGCTCGGCCTGGCGGTGGGCCTGGCGCAGCAACTGGAGACCCTGGGGCTGCCGGTGCGCATCAAGTGGCCCAATGACCTGCTGCTGCACGGACGCAAGCTGGCCGGCCTGCTGCCGCGCCTGCGTCTGCGGGGGGCGCAGGTGCGCTGGGCCCAGGCGGGCATCGGCCTCAATGGCATCAACCGGGTGCCCCCCGGTGCCGTGTCGGTCGGCCAGGCCCTTGCACCGGGCCGGGCCTGGCATCCCGAGGCCTGCCCCCGTCGGCTGGAGGTGCGGGTGCTGTCGGCCATCGACTGGGCCCTCCGCCATGCGGACGAGCCCGACCTGGTGCGCCGCGAGGCCGAGCGACGGCTCTGGTCACCCCGGGAGGGCGTGGAGCATCTCGGCCTGCGCTGGCAGATCGCGGGCCTGGAGAGCGACGGGGGCCTGCGGCTGGAGCGCGGTCCGTGGCGCACCACGCTGGCCCGGGTGTTCTGAGCGCTGGCGGACCCCGCGGTCGGCCCGACGGAGGAATCCGGCCCGATCGCGCCGGTTGGGCGCGGTGAGCCCGCGCTTTTTACAATCCCGTCATGGCCCGATCCGCTCCCTTCCGCCTGGTCCCCGTGGCCCTGGCCGCCACCACCACCCTGGTGGGGCTTTCCGGTCTCGTCGCAGCCCAGGAGCAGAGCTCCGATCCAGCCCGGGAGGAGGCCGCTGTTCCCGCCCCCGCGGCCGCGTCACCGGCCGCCCCACCAGTGGCGAGGCCTGCCCTCCCCGCCGTCTCGCCGCCCACCCGCTCCGCAACGCCGCCGTCTCCGCCATCCCCGGGATCGGCCGCGACCTCCCGGCTCAGGCCCCAGCCTGCCCCCCCCCTGCGCCCCGCGCCGGCCCAGGGGCGTGACGAGCCCCCCGCCCGCTTCGATCGCTCCCTGGACTCCCTGGTGCGCGACGGCATCGTCACCCCGGCCGAGCGCGATCGGCTGCGCAGCGGTGTCCGCTCCACACCGTTCAACGTTCCGGCCCATCAGCAGGCCTGCCGCAGCGGGGCGCTCTCCAGCCAGGAGTGCAGCAGTGGGCTGGTGGTGCGCTGGCGGGGCCGGCCCGGCCAGACCAGCGGCGGCCTCGATCCTGCCGCAGGCGGGCCGCTCGCCTTTGCCGGTGCCCCGATTACCACGCCCCTCACGGTGCCGGTGTCGGCCCTGCTCGCGGGCTCCGGGGCCAACTTCCGTCTGTCCGACGTCTTCGCGGTCACTCCCCGTCCGGGGCCGGTGGCGGGCAACGGCAACCGGCGGCTGCTGTTTCCCCTGATCGGTTCGGCCGTCACCAGCAGCGTCTTCGGCTATCGGCTGCACCCCCTGCTGGGCAGCTGGTTGATGCATGCCGGCAGGGATCTGGCGGCGCCCGAGGGCACGCCGGTGGTGGCGGCCCTGGGGGGGCATGTCGTGAGCAGCGGCCTGGCCGGTGGCTACGGCCTGGCCATCGAGATCGACCACGACCGGCCGCGCCGCCGCACCCTCTACGGGCACCTGAGCGAGCTGTACGTGAAGCCCGGTGATCGGGTGCGCCAGGGGGAGGTGATCGGTCGGGTCGGCAGCACCGGCCTCAGCACCGGGCCCCACCTGCATTTCGAGCTGAGGGTGCCGGGCGACGGCGGCTGGCTGGCCGTGGACCCCGGTGACCTCGACCCGGGCCAGGGAGCCCTGGGAAGCGATGCCATCGCCCTGCTGATGGGCCAGCTGCTCGAGAGCCTGGAGCGGCCCCGGCCTGCGGCGGGCTAGGGCCCCTCAGTCGGTGATGCGTCCGTCGCGGAAGTGAACCACCCGCTCGGCCCGCGCCGCCACGTCGTCCTCGTGGGTGACCATCACCACGGTCATCCCGCCGCGGTGCAGCTCATCGAAGATGGCGAGGACCTCCTCGGTGGTGTGGGAATCAAGGGCGCCGGTGGGCTCATCGGCGAGCAGGAGCGCCGGATGGTTGATGATGGCGCGGGCGATGGCGACCCGTTGCTGCTGACCACCGGAGAGCTGGTTGGGCTTGTTGTGGAGGCGCTGGGCCAGACCCACCCGGGCGAGCGCCTGGCCGGCCCGCTCGCGCCGCTCCAGGGCGGGTACGCCGGCGTACACCATGGGCAGCATCACGTTCTCCAGGGCCGTGAGCTGGGGCAGCAGGTGGAACTGCTGAAACACGAAGCCGAGATCCCGGTTCCGCAGGTCGGCCAGCTGATCGTCATCGAGGGCATCCACCAGGGTGCCGTTGAGGCGATAGCTGCCGGCTGTGGGACGATCCAGGCAGCCCAGGATGTTCATGGCTGTGCTCTTGCCGGACCCTGAAGCCCCCATGACCGCCAGGTAATCCCCGCGGTTGACCGTGAGGCTCAGGCCGTCGAGGGCGCGGACCTCGGTGTCCCCCGAGCCGTACACCTTGTGGATGTTGCGCAGGTCGGCGACGGGACCGGCCTGCTCCGGCTCGACCATCACGAGCGCGGCCAGGCCCGGCTCGCTCAGCCTGGTCCCGGCCCCTGGCTGCTCAGCCAATCGACAAGCTGCCGCCACTGGCCAGGGCCTGCTGCAGGATCGGAGTGCCGGCCACCGCGTCGCCGGCCCAGGTGAACAGCGGGCTGGAGAGGATCCCGCCCACGGCCGTGACGATCACGCAGCCGATCAGCGCAGCGCGAAGCGCCGGCAGACCCGTGACCGACCAGTTGATCGCCGGATAGGCCTTGACGACGTCGGAGGCTTCCTGGGGCTCCTTCACGACCATCATCTTGATCACGGAGATGTAGTAGTAGATCGACACCACCGAGGTGATCAGACCGACCACCACCAGCAGGTACTGGTGGTCGGCCCAGCCGGCGAAGAAGAGGTAGATCTTGCCGAAGAACCCCAGCATGGGGGGGATCCCGCCCAGGGAGAGCAGGCAGAGGCTGAGGCCCAGGGTGATCAGGGGATCCTTCTGGTAGAGACCGGCGTAATCGGCAATGCGGTCACTGCCGGTGCGCAGGGAGAACAGGATGATGCAGGCGAAGGCCCCGAGGTTCATGAACAGGTAGGCCGCCATGTAGAGCACCATCGCGGCATAGCCGTCCTCGGTGCCGCACACCAGGCCGATCATCACGAAGCCGGCCTGGCCGATCGAGCTGTAGGCCAGCATCCGCTTCATCGAGGTCTGGGCCAGGGCCACGACGTTGCCCAGCACCATGCTGAGCACCGCGAGCACGGTGAACAGCAGTTTCCACTGGGCGTCGAAGCTCTCGAAGCACCCCACCAGGATCCTGACGGCGAGGGCGAAGCCGGCGGCCTTGGAGCCCACCGAGAGGAATGCCACCACCGGCGTGGGTGACCCCTCGTAGACGTCGGGGGTCCACTGGTGGAAGGGGACGGCGGCAATCTTGAAGGCGACGGTGGCCAGCACGAAGACGAGGGCGAGGGCCGTGACCGGGGAGGCACTGGTCTTGAGGGCCAGGGCGACGGCATCGAGCCCGGTGGCTCCGCCGGTGAGCCCGTAGAGCAGGGAGGCGCCGTAGAGGAAGACCGCCGCGGCAGCGGAACCGACCAGCAGGTATTTGAGCGCCGCCTCGGAGCTGCGGGCATCCCGCTTCATGTAGCCCGAGAGCAGGTAGCTCGAGACCGACAGGGTCTCCAGGGAGATGAAGATGCTCACCAGGTCGGTGGCACCGCAGAGGAACATGCCGCCGAGGGTGGCGGCCAGCAGGATGGCCGCGTACTCCCCCACCGGGGTGCCGCTGCGCTCCACGTAGCGCCAGCTGAGCAGCAGGGAGATCAGGGTGGAGGCGGCCACGACGCCGCGGAAGGCGATGGCCAGGTTGTCGGCGAGGAAGGATCCCAGGAACGAGGGCTCGAGCACTGGTGCGTTCCACTGCAGGGCGAGGAGCACCAGGGCAGAGCTCAGGCCCGCGTAGCAGAGGGGTGGGACCCAGCGGCTGGCGGCACGCTCGCCGGCCAGATCCACCAGCAGGCAGGCCACCAGGGCCAGCAGCACCGCCACCTCGGGGGCGATCGCACCGGCATTGAGCTGCAGGTTCAGGCCCACGGTTCCAGCCCCGCTGCCGATGGCGTCGGCCACGGTTGGGAGGGCGCCGAGCAGGGAGTTCACAGCAGCTCTAGGGCCAGGTTTCCGGCGCGACTGTAGCCGCGTTGATTCCGGTTCATCGCACCGGCGGCGCGCAGTTGCCGCTCGATGCGATAAAGAGGGAAGCGGTCGTCCGCCTGTCTGTGGGTCACACCCTGGTCATCGTCGAGAGCCCCACCAAGGCCCGCACCATCCGTGGATTCCTGCCGAAGGACTTCCGGGTGGAGGCCTCGATGGGCCATGTGCGGGATCTGCCCAACAACGCCAGTGAGATCCCGGCGGCCCACAAGGGTGAGAAGTGGGCCAACCTCGGCGTCAACACCGCCGAGAACTTCGAACCGCTCTACGTGGTGCCGAAGGACAAGAAGAAGGTGGTCAAGGAGCTCAAGGATGCCCTCAAGGGGGCTGACCGGCTGCTGCTGGCCACGGACGAGGACCGCGAGGGCGAGAGCATCAGCTGGCATCTGCTGCAGCTCCTGCAGCCGAAGGTGCCCGTCAAGCGGATGGTCTTCCACGAGATCACCAAGGAGGCCATCAGCCGGGCGCTCGACCAGACCCGTGAGCTCGACATGGAGCTCGTGCACGCCCAGGAGACCCGTCGCATCCTCGACCGGCTGGTGGGCTACACCCTCTCCCCCCTGCTCTGGAAGAAGGTGGCCTGGGGGCTGTCGGCGGGCCGGGTGCAGTCGGTGGCGGTGCGTCTGCTGGTGCAGCGCGAACGGGCCCGCCGGGCCTTCCGCAGCGGCAGCTACTGGGATCTGAAGGCCCAGCTCGAGCAGGCGGGCAGCGGCTTCGATGCCAAGCTCAGCCACCTCGGGGGGGAGCGGATCGCCGGAGGCTCCGACTTCGACGAGAGCACCGGTGCCCTCAAGGCCGGCAGCACGGTGAAGCTGCTCTCCGAGGAGGAGGCCCGCAGCCTCCAGGCCGCCGTGCAGAGCGGCGCCTGGTTCGTCGCCGAGGTGGAGGCCAAGCCCACCATCCGCAAGCCGGTGGCCCCCTTCACCACCAGCACCCTGCAGCAGGAGGCCAACCGCAAGCTGCGCCTCTCGGCCCGCGAGACGATGCGCACCGCCCAGGGCCTCTACGAGCGCGGCTTCATCACCTACATGCGCACCGATTCGGTGCATCTGAGCGATCAGGCCATCCAGGCGGCCCGCGGTTGCGTGGCCCAGAAGTACGGCCAGGACTACCTCAGCCCAGCCCCCCGGCAGTTCTCCACCAAGGCCCGCAATGCCCAGGAGGCCCACGAGGCCATCCGGCCGGCGGGCGAGAGCTTCCGCTCCCCCGCCGAGACCGGCCTGGACGGGCGCGATCTGGCCCTCTACGAGCTGATCTGGAAGCGCACGGTGGCCAGCCAGATGGCGGACGCCCGGCTGACCATGCTGGCGGTGGATCTGGAGGTGGCCGGCGGAAGCCTCGGCACCGCCCGCTTCCGTGCCAGCGGCAAGCGCATCGACTTCCCCGGCTTTTTCCGGGCCTATGTGGAGGGCAGCGACGACCCGGATGCCGCGCTGGAGGGCCAGGAGGTGCTGCTGCCGGCCTTCTCGGTCGGTGACCAGCCCAGCTGCAGGGCGGTCGAGGCCCTCGGCCACCAGACCCAGCCCCCGGCCCGCTACAGCGAGGCTGCGCTGGTCAAGACCCTGGAGCGGGAAGGGATCGGCCGACCCTCCACCTACGCCTCGATCATCGGCACGATCGTCGACCGGGGCTATGCGACCCTCCAGAACAATTCGCTGACCCCCAGCTTCACCGCCTTCGCCGTGACGGCGCTGCTGGAGGAGCACTTCCCCGACCTGGTCGACACGGGCTTCACCGCCAGGATGGAGCAGAGCCTGGACGAGATCTCCCACGGCCAGGTGGCCTGGCTGCCCTACCTCGAGAAGTTCTACAAGGGGGAGGCGGGCCTGGAGGTCCAGGTGCAGCAGCGGGAAGGCGACATCGATCCCGGGGTCTCCCGGACGGTTGCGCTGGAAGGCCTGCCCTGTGTGGTGCGCATCGGCCGGTTCGGGGCCTACCTCGAGACCAAGCGGGTGGCCGACGACGGCACCGAGGAACTGCTCAAGGCCACCCTCCCCCTGGAGATCACGCCCGCCGACCTGGATGCCGACAAGGCCGAACTGCTGCTCCGCCAGAAGGTGGAGGGACCGGAATCGCTCGGTGAGGACCCCGAGACGGGCGAGCAGGTGTACCTGCTGTTCGGCCAGTACGGCCCCTATGTGCAGCGTGGCCAGGTGAGCGACGACAACCCCAAGCCGAAGCGCGCCTCCCTTCCCAAGGGCCAGAAGCCCGAGGAACTCACCCTGGCCGATGCCATCGGGCTGCTGCGCCTGCCCCGGCTCCTGGGAGAGCACCCCGAAGGGGGGCGGGTGGAGGCCGGCCTCGGCCGCTTCGGCCCCTATGTGGTGCACCACAAGGGCAAGGGGGAAAAGGATTACCGCTCGCTCAAGGCTGAGGATGACGTGCTGAGCGTCCCCCTGGCCCGCGCCCTGGAGCTGCTGGCCATGCCCAAGCGGGGCCGTGGCGGCCGCACCGCCCTCAAGCATCTCGGCGTTCCCGAAGGTGCCGAGGAGCCCGTGCAGTTGTTCGATGGCCCCTACGGTCTCTACGTCAAGCAGGGCAAGGTCAACGCGTCCCTGCCGGAGGGCACCACGGCCGAGACCATCACCCTCGAGCAGGCCATGGAGCTGCTGGCGGCGAAGGCCACCGCCGGCAAGGCCAAGGGACGCTCCGGCACCGCCAGCAGGAAGACCGCCGCCGCGACACCCACCACGAGCAAGTCGGCCGCCAACAAACCCGCTGCCAAGAAACCCGCCGCCAAGAAGCCCCCGGCCACCACCAAGACCGGCAGGCTGCGGGCGAGCGCGGTGCGGGTGATCAAGGCGGCCGACGGCTGATGGCGCGCACGCCGTGGCGCTGGCGGTGCCTGGGGCCTGGGCTCCTGCTCTGTCTGGGCGGGCTCGTGGGGGGGTGCAGCGGCACCCCCTTCGGCGAACAGCTCTCCGGCAGCTTCTCCTCGGCGCCGGCCACCCCGTCCGCCGGCCCGGCGGGCTCCGCTCCCGCCGCCCCCGCTCCCGCCGCCCCCGACGCCGCAGCGCCGGCCGCGGCCCAGCCGGAGCGTGCCAAGCCGCCGCCGGCTCCTGTGCTCTCGCCGGCTCCCTACAGGATCACGATCAAGCTCTCCGGTGCTGATCCGGCGGCGCCGGCGGAAGCCGTCACCCAGGCCCTGCGTGCGGCTGGCGTGCCCTTCGAGGTGGAGATGATCGAGCGGATGCCTTCCCCAGGCTCCGCCTCAGCGGCGCCCGCACCCGCGCTGACTCCAGCCGCGCCGACTCCAGCCGCGCCAGCTGCAGCGGCGCCCAGCGCCACCACCGCCCCGGCGCCGGCCCCCCGCTGATGCCGCGCTCCCGCCCCGACCGCACCCTGAGCCGTCGCCAGGCCCGCCAGCTGATGGACACGGCCTACCTCGCCGCCGCCACCGGCCTCCTGTGGCTGGCGCTCTACTACCTGCCGGTGGGAAGTCCCCTGTTCCGGCTTGCCCTGCCCCTGCCCCTGGCCCTGCTGCAGCTCCGCCATGGCTGGCGCTGTGCCCTGGAAGGTCTGGTGGTGACGGCCCTGTTGCTGGTGGCCCTGATGGGGCCGATCCGCGGCCCGCTGGTGCTGTTCCCCTACGGCCTGCTGGCTCTGTGGCTGGGCTGGTGCTGGCACCGGCGCACCAGCTGGTGGCTCAGCTGGCTGGTGGGCAGCCTGATCGGGACCGCTGGATTCCTGGTGCGGGTCGCGGTGCTGTCCGTGCTGGTGGGGGAGAACCTCTGGGTGCTGATCACCACCGCGGCCGCCGGTCTGCTGGAGAAGCTCGCCGGGCTGGTCAATCTGGCCGCGGCGATCGAACTCAGCCAGGTGCAGGTGGCTGCCGTGCTGCTGGTGTGGGTCCAGAACGTGATCGTCGTGCTGGCCCTGCACGCCGTGGCCTACTGGATCTTCCCCCGGCTGCAGGCACCGATCAGCGAACCGCCGGCTGCCCTGCGGGCCCTGGTCGCCCTTGATCCCCTCTGAGCCCCGGCCTGAGCCGCCGGCCGGGATCGAGGACTGGGCCCGCACCCGGTCGCTGTTGCTGCTGGCGGCCACCGAGACGGCGGCGGTGCCGGGGATCTCCGCCGCAGGGGCGACGCCGGCCGCGCGCCGCCGCACCGCGGCCGCCGATGCGGAACTGGTGGTCAGGGGGCCGGCAGGGAGCCGTCCCCACGCCCTTCCCCCCCTGCCGGCGGGAGTGAGCCCCGCCCTGATCTCCCACGTCGTGCTGAGGGAGCTGGGCCTGCTGGAGCACTTGCTGGTGGTCGATGCGGGCTGTCCGATCGCCCCTGCCGTTCCCCACCTGCGCCTCCCCTGCCCCGAGGGCCAGGGACCGGCCCGCTGCCTGAGCAGCGGTGCCGCCATGGCACCGGTGCGGGTTCGGGCCCTGCTGGAGCGCGGACGCCGCTGGGGCGCTACCAGCGAGCCGGCCCGGCCCCTGCTGGTGGCGGAATGCGTGCCCGGTGGGACCACCACGGCCCTGGCGGTGCTCCGCGGCCTCGGGGTGGCGGCCGATGGCCTGGTGAGCGGCAGCCTGCGCACCAGTGCCCATGGTCTCAAGAGCGGGCTGGCGGCGCGGGGGCTGGCGGCCGCCGGGCTGGCCCCCTGGCCCGGCAGGGCCGGCACCGCGGCCAGCAACGATCCCCTGGCGGTGCTGGCGGCCGTGGGCGACCCGATGCAGGCCCTGGCCGCCGGGGTTGCCCTGGGCGCCGCCGGGCAGGGCGTGACCGTCCTGCTCGCCGGCGGGAGCCAGATGGCGGCGGTGCTGGCGCTGGCGCTGGCACTCACGCCCCCCGGCGAGCGGCAGCGCCTGGCGGCCCGCCTCAGCGTGGCCACCACGGCCTGGGTGGCGGAGGAGCCCGACAGTGATCTGCCGCTGCTGCTCCAGCGGATCGGGCTCCGCTGGGGAGTGGAACCCCGCCTGCAGGTGGCCCGGCTCCGCTTCCATGGCTGCAGCGCCGCTCCGCTGCGCGACTACGAACGCGGCTTCGTCAAGGAGGGCGTCGGGGCCGGTGGCCTGGCCCTGGTGTGGGAACGCTGCGGCCGCTCGCCGGACGCCCTGGCCCGGGCCTGCGACCTGGCCTGCCGCCAGATGGCCGGTGCCTAGGGTCAGCGCCATGGCCAGCACCTTTGCGCCCCTGTCCCGCCGCGAGCTCCTCAGACTCGGACTCGGTGCCGGGGCAGCCGCCGGCCTGCCGCTGCTGCTGGGCGGCTGCCGGGCCGCTCCCCGGGCCCAGCTCTGGGTGCCGGCCCGCTTCCTGCCGACCGCCTGGATCAAGGCCCTGCCGGCGGGTTGGCGCGCGCGCCAGCTGGATGAGCCCGCCGCGGTGCTGGCGTCGCGGTCGGCGGTTCCGCCGCCTGACCTGGTGGGCCTCAGTGACGGCTGGGCGGCCGAGGCGCGGGAGGCCTGGCAACCCTTCCCGGCTCCGGACCTGCTGGGCCGGCTGGCTCCCTGGGCCGTCCCGGCCAGCCGGCTGTTCGGCGGCGAGACGGCGCCGGCGGTGGCCTACCCCTGGGCCTATGCCCCCTGGGTGATCCTGCTGCGCTCCCGCCCCGATCTGCGGGCCCGCGCCGGCGAGGGATGGTCCCTGCTGCTGGATCCGAGTCTGCGGGGGCGGCTGGTGCTCCCCTCCAGCCCACGCGTCTGCATGGCCCTGATGGGAGGCGATTTCGAGCGCGTTCGGCGCCTCCGCCAGCAGGCCCTGGCCTACGACGAGCAGGACGGCCTGAACCTGGTGCTCAGCGGTGCGGCCGATGCGGCCGTGCTCCCCCTGCGCCCGGTCGTCCCGTTGCTGCGGCGGGACCAGCGCCTCGCGGTGATCTGGCCTGCCAGCGGGGCTCCCCTCACCTGGCAGTTGCTGCTGCGTCCCCAGGGCAGTGCCCAGCTCCCGCCCCTGCCCTGGCTCGCGGAGGCCCTGACCGAGCCGTTGCTGACCACCCTGCTGGCCGGTGGGTGGGTTCCCCCCCTGCCGGCGGGGGTTCTGGAGCCGGTGGTGCGCCGCTTCCCGCGTGCCATCGCCGCGTTGCTGCTGCCGGAACCTGGCCTGCTGCAGCGCTGCTGGAGCCTCCCCCCCCTGGAGATGGGCGCGCGGCTGGCGCTTCAGAGTCTCTGGGATGCCGCGGCACCGGACCCCCGCGACGGGGCCGGTGCCCCGCGCTGAGCCGCTTCCCCTCAGCCCCAGAGCCGTCGCCGTGGCGCGGCCGCCAGCCGCCGGTGCGTGTCGGCCAGCAACGCCGGAATCGGCAGCGACCGGGGGCAGCGGGGCAGGCAGGCTCCACAGCTGCGGCAGGCCTCGGCGTTGAGGGTTTCCCACCAGTGGCCGGCCCGGCCGATCAGGTTGTAGCGCTCCTGGGCGAAGCCCTCCATGCCATGGCCGACGGCCAGATTGCGCAGCCGCAGCAGCTCCGGAATCGGCACGTCATTCGGGCAGGGCAGGCAGGCGCGGCACTGGCCGCAGCCGGTGTCGCCCAGCCGGGCGGCGGCGGCCTCCCGGAGCCGCTCCAGGGCTGCCGCCCGCTCGGTACCCAGGCCGGCCAGCCGCCCCGCCTGCCACTGCCGGGCCCAGGCCAGATCCGCGGGCTGGGCCGCCCCCAGGCTGAGGGTGGAGATCCCCTGGTCCAGCAGGAACCGGTAGGCCAGCTCCAGGGGGTGGAACGGGGCGCAGTCCGCGAGCAGCTCCGGCGACGGCGCGTAGAGGTGGCCGCCCTTGTCGGCCGGGGAGATGGCCAGCACGCCGAGGCCGTCGGCAAGGGCGGCCCGGGCCAGGGGGAGGCGGGTCTGGTCGAACAGATGCACGTGCAGGCAGCAGAACGTGAACCGCCCGCTGGCCAGCGCCTGCTCGATCAGGGGGCTGGCGCCATGGCTGGAGAAGCCCACCTGCAGCACCAGGCCCTCGCCCAGGGCCCAGGCCAGGAGCTCGGCGCCCGCGCCGTGGCAGGCCCAGGCCAGGTGCTCCGGGGTGTTCAAGCCATGCACCGCCAGACCCGTGAGCTGTTCGAGCCCCAGGCGCTCCAGGATGGCGCGCAGCTGGGCCTGGCCGGTGGCCAGATCGGTGCCCGGCAGCAGTTTGCTGGTGACCAGCCAGCCACCTTCGGGAGCGAGCTCCGCCTCCCTGAGCCGCCGCAGCCCCTGGCCGAGGAAGCGTTCGGCCGGGCCATAGGCCGGGGCGGTTTCCAGATGGTTGATCCCGGCGTCCAGGGCCGCCCGCAGCACGGCCTCCATCTGCTCCGGACTCGCCAGGGCCCGCATCGTGCCCAGGGTGAAGGCCGAGACCGCCGGCCCCCGGCCGAAGGGGCGCCTAGCCGGCGTCACCGGGTGGATGGCTCGGGCCCAGGTCGCTCGGGCCCGGATCGGGGCTGTCGCTGGCGGCCTGGTCGCCGCCGCCTTCGGGTTCGATCTCGCGCTGCGCTTCGCCCAGATGGCGCACCAGTTCCGCCGGGCTGACCGAGTCGAGGAAGCGGCGGAACTCGTTCTGGTCTTCGGCGTCGGCCTCCGCGTCCACGGGGATCGAGGCGTCGGCCACCACTTCCTCGTGCATCCAGATCGGCGTGTCGGTGCGCACGGCGAGCGCGATGGCATCACTGGGCCGGGCATCGAGTTCGATCGGCTCGCTGCCCTCCGCTGCGCCGCTGCGGCTGAGCCGGAGCAGGGCCCGGAAGGTGCTGTCCTCGATCGTGTGGATGATCACGCGGTCGAGCTGGAGCTTCCCGGCGGCCAGCAGCTCCACCATCAGATCGTGGCTGAGCGGCCGGGGGGGACGCTCGTGGCCGAGGCCCACCAGGATGTTCTGGGCTTGGGCCTGGTCGATCCAGATCGGCACCTGGCGCCGGCCGGAGGGATCGCGCAGCAACACGATAGGACTGCGGCTCGCCGCATCCAGGGCAATTCCGGCGACCCGCATTTCCACCATGACCCGGCGTGCCCCTCTGACTGATTATGGCCAGCAGGGGAGGACGGGCGGATGTTCACGGGACTGGTGCAGGCCACGGGGTCGATCGAGCGGGCTGCCGGCGGGGTGCGCCTGCGCTGGTCTCCGGCGGCGGGGGGCTGGGGGCCGGGCGACCTGGGGCTGGGGGACAGCGTGGCGGTGGATGGCGTCTGCCTCACCGTGGCGGAGCGGCTGGCCGATGGCTTCCGGGCCGATGTCAGTGAGGAGACCCTGGCCCGCTCCACGCTGGCGGGCAAGGCGGAACGGCGGGCCGCCGTCAACCTGGAGCCGGCCCTGCGGCTGACCGATCGGCTGGGCGGGCATCTGGTGAGCGGCCACGTGGACGGCCTGGGCACCGTGCGGAGCATTGAGCGCCAGAGCGCGTCCTGGCGGCTCGAGATCGGCTGGGACGACCCTGGCTACGGCCGCTACGTGTGCGAGAAGGCGAGCATCGCCGTCGACGGGATCAGCCTGACGGTGGCGGGGTGCCGGGCGGATGGGGGCTGCTTCTGGATCGCGGTCATCCCCCACACCTGGGCCGGCACCACCCTGAACGCCCTGCGGCCGGGGGATGGGGTGAATCTGGAGGCCGACCTCCTGGCCAAGTACACCGAGAGGCTGCTGGCTCAGGGACGCCACGACCAGGCAGAAGGCAGCAGGGCCGCGGGAAGCGGTGCGGGAAGCCGTGCGGGAAGCGGTGGAGTGGCCCGGCTCGACGCCGCCTGGCTGGCCGAGCATGGCTGGCAGACCTAGGGTCCGGATGGATGCATGGCGGGTCGATGGGTCAGGCAGGCCGCTCCCTGGATGCCGCGACCCTGAGGGCCTTCACCCTCTGGGAAGGGGCGCTGATGCTGGTGCTGGGGGTTCTGGCGCTCCTCTTCCCCCTGGTGGCTTCCCTCTGGGTCACCGTGGTGGTGGCGCTGCTGTTCCTGGTGGGCGGGCTGGTGGGCTGGATCAACAACCTGATGCGGGCCCGGCTGCTCAGCCCCTGGCTCGCCTTCTGGAGGCTGGTGGTGTCCACCCTCTTCGTGCTCGCCGGCCTGGCGATGATCAGGCAGCTGGCCTCCGGTCCGGTCGGCGCGGCGGCCCCTGTGGCAACCCTGGCGCTGGCGATCGGGGTGGTGTTCCTGGTGGAAGGGCTGGTGGCCCTGGTGGTGTCCCTGGCCCACCGTCAGATTCGTGGCTGGGCCTGGGGACTGCTCAATGGGATCGTGACGCTGGTGCTGGGTGTGCTGATCCTCCGGCTGCCGGAGGCTGCGCTGCTGAGCGTGCTCGGCATCCTGGTGGGGATCAGTTTCGTGTTCAGTGCCGTGGATCTGCTCAGCTTCAGCGCCAGCTTCCACGCCGATCAGGGCTGATCAGTCCTGATCACCCGCTTCACTCGAGGGCCCCGGCTCGCTGTCCTGTTCCGGATCGTCCAGGGGTAGGAGCCAGATCGAACCGGTCTCCTGATGGATCTCGATCCGGAACTCCTGGCCGGGCTGCAGCCCCATCCGGCGGGTGTAGGCATTGCCGATCAGCAGGTTGCCGTTGCCGTGCACCCGCGTGCGGAACTCGGCCTGGCGCCCCTTGGCGTGGCCCCCGCCCACCTCGGCTGAGGCCAGACCCCCCGGCACCGGGTAGCCCTTGGCCGCCACGAGAGCGCGGTAAAAGCTCTTCCTCAGCACCCGCCCACTGGGCCCCACGTAGCCGCAGGCCCGGGCGATCTGATCGTCCGGCTGGTTGCTGAGGGCACGGGCCCGGTCCAGCAGGGCCTTGCCCTCCAGCATCTGCGTCGGACCACCGCCACCCGTGCGAGCCATGGCTGGAGACCTGGAAAACGCATGCATAGTGAGATTGTGCCCATGACCGGCTGTCATCGGCAACCGGAACAGCAGCGCGGCTGCCGCTGGGGGTGGGAACTCAGGGCAGGGTCAGAGGAGATAGAGCAGGCCATACAGCACCACCCAGATGCCGTCCACGAAGTGCCAGTAGAGCTCGGCGGCTTCCAGGCCGAAGTGGTTGCGGGCCGAGATGCGGCCGCCGCTGCGGCACTGGAACGCCACGATGGCGATGCAGATCACCCCCAGGGTCACGTGCAGACCGTGAAACCCGGTGAGGGCATAGAAGGTGCTGGCAAAGAGATTGTCGGTGAGGCCAAAGGGCAGTGAGAAGTACTCCAGCATCTGCCCACCGAGGAACGTGGCCCCCAGCCCGGCCGTGATCAGCAGCCAGGCCTGGCAGGCCCCGAGGCGGTTGGCCCGGCATTCGCGCCCCGCCCGGTGGAAGGTGAAGCTGCTGAGCAGCAGCAGCACGGTGTTGATGGTCGGCATCAACAGCTCCAGCTCGTAGGTGCTGCCGGCTGGGAGAGGGTTGACGGCGCGGAAGGTGAGGTAGGCCGCGAAGAATCCGGCGAACGTCATGCCATCGGCCACCAGGAAGGTGGTCAGCCCGAACATGCGCACGTCGGCATGGCCGTGGCTGTCGCCGTGATCGGAGCTGGACGCCAGCAGGGCGTCGTCGGTGGGATTGGGGGTGGTGGTCGTCATGGGGTGCCCTCCCGGGGGATGCCGTAGCCGTAGGGCTCGGTGACAAGGGGTGCTTCACCCCGCCAGTTCTCCACGGGTGGGGGTGAGCTGGTGAGCCATTCCGGGGTGCGGGCGTTCCAGGGGTTGTCCCCTGCTTCCTCACCGCGGATGGCCGTGATCACCACGTTCACCAGAAGCGGCAGGGTGCTGATCGCCATGATCAGGGCCCCCACACTGCTCAGCTGGTTGAGGCTGGTGAAGGCGGGGTCGTATTCGGCCACACGGCGAGGCATGCCATTGAGGCCGAGCCAGTGCTGCGGCAGGAAGCAGAGCTGGAAGCCGATCATGGTGAGCACGAAGTGGAAGCGGCCGAGATCTTCATTGAGCAGACGTCCCGTGAACTTGGGATACCAGTGGTAGAGGGAGGCAAAGATCACAAACACCGTGCCTCCGTAGACGATGTAGTGGAAGTGGCCGACCACGTAGTAGGTGTCGTGAACGTGGATGTCGAAGGGAACCTGAGCCAGGGTGATGCCTGTGATGCCCCCGAAGACGAAGTTGAGAATGAAGCCGCAGGAGAAGAGCATGGCCGAGTTCAGCGCAATCTTCCCTCCCCAAAGGGTCGCAATCCAGTTGAAGAATTTGATTCCGGTGGGAACGGCAATGAAGGATGTCGCGATCGTGAAGAACAGTCGCATCCAGGGCGGTGTACCGCTCGTGAACATGTGGTGGGCCCAGACGATCAACCCGAGAAAGACGATCGCCATGATGGAATAAACCATCGTGGTGTAGCCGAACAGGGGCTTGCGGGCATGCACCGGGAGAATCTCGCTCACCAGGCCGAATGCCGGCAGAACCATGATGTAGACGGCGGGATGGGAATAGAACCAGAAGAGATGCTGGTAAACAACCACATTGCCTCCCAGCACCGGATTGAAGAAGCCCGTGTGCGCAATGATGTCGAAGCTGAGCAGGATCAGCACACCGGCCAACACCGGGGTGGAGAGCACCACCAGCAGGCTGGTTCCCAGCATGGCCCAGCAGTACATCGGGAGTTGCATCATCTTCAGCCCGGGCCTGCGCAACTTGAGGACCGTGGCGATGAAGTTCACGGCGCCAAAGATCGAGCTTCCTCCAAGCAGCAGCACGCTGAGAATCCACACCACCTGGCCAGCTGCCGGTGTCGTGAGGCTGAGCGGCGGATAGGCCGTCCAGCCCGATTGGGCAGCTGCTCCGGCCAGAAAATAGCTGCTGATCAGCAGGATTCCGGCTGGCGGAATCATCCAGAACGCCACCGCATTCAATCGCGGAAAGGCCATGTCCCTGGCACCCACATAAAACGGGATCAGGTAATTGCCAAAGCCTCCGTTCACCACGGGCACGATCCACAGGAAAATCATCACCGTGCCGTGCAGGGTGAGCACCTCGTTGTAGGTGTCACGGCTGACGAAGTCGGCCATGGGGCTGACCAGTTCGGTGCGGATCACCCCAGCGAGGGCGCCTCCGACCAGATAGAAGAGGAAGCCGCAGACCAGGTACTGCAGGCCGATCACCTTGTGGTCGAGGCTGAAGCTGAGGTAGCGCAGCCAGCCTGTGGGTTGAAGGCCCGTGGGCAGGGGACTGGGACTGGCGAGGGTCATGGGGATCGGAGGAGTCGGCTCCGGACGTCAGGCGAGCGGCAGGGAGCTGGTGCAGGGGAAGGATGCCGGTCAGAGCGGCTGCCCGCGGGTGCACGGGCGGATGGTGGGCGACGGGGTCCAGTCATGTGCTGGTGAGGGGCGTGTTCTGCGCTCTCCAGGCCTCGAAGGCCTCGGGTTCGTGCACCACCACGGTGGAGCGCATGCCGCCGTGGTAGGCGCCACACAGTTCGGCGCAGACGATCGGGTAGCTGCCGGGCCGGGTGGCGGTGAAGGACAGGACGGTGGTCTGGCCGGGGATCACGTCCTGCTTGAGCCGGAACTGCGGCACCCAGAAGGCGTGAATCACGTCGCGGGCTTCCATGCGGAGTTCGACGGGCTGGCCCAGGGGGACATGGAGTTCACCACTGGTGATGCCGTTGTCGGGGTAGTGGAAGATGAAGGCGAACTGCATGGCCGTCACCTCCACCGGCAGGGTGGGAAGGGGCGCCGCTCCATTCACCGTCGTGGCTGCGGGATCAGCCGCCGTGGTGGCGGGCCCGATGCCTCCCCAGATCCGGGGGGCTGGCGTCGGTGCGGAAGCCATGGCCCCGTGATCCATAGCTTCATGGCCCATGGCGGCATGGTCCATGGCCGCATGGTCCATGAGGGGCGCCATCCCTCCCATCCGTTCGTAGATGTCGTAGCTGTAGATACCGACAAACAGCACGACCACGGCCGGAATGGCCGTCCAGACGATTTCGAGGGGAAGATTGCCCTCGATGGCGATGCCGTCAGCCCCGTCACCGGGAGGCCGCCGGAAACGCATCAGGCTGTAGATCAGCACGATCGCGACACCCAGGAAGAGGGTGGTGCCAATGCTGAATAAAACCTTAAAGAGTGAATCGTAGGTGGCCGCATTGCTGCTGGCGTCAACCGGAAGCAAGTTGACTCGATTCCCCACCAGCAGCCCTGTCGCCACAAGGCCTGCACTGGCCAGGGCTGTGGTCACGGCGGTGCGGATTTGCACGGAGTTTTCGGTACTGGGTTTCAGCCTATGGGCAGGGGCCGCGGATTGCGAGGCCGGCCTGCGGGATGATGGCGATTGGAACATTCTTGTCCGCTTTCATCGCCATCCCAGTGGCTGAATGTGGCGAATCCCGGATGTGAGCAAATCGCCATCCCGGCACAGCGACACCATCGCTACGGTGTCACGACTTCGCCGCGACCCGCCGCATGCCAGCCGGCCTCGGGCCCTCCTTTCCGCCGCCATCACCACTGGCTTCCGTCGGGCTGGTGCGCAGGCTTGAACGACTCAGTGGCCATCTGGTGGTGGCCCTGGTGGTGCTGGTGGTGATCGGAGGCGCCACCCGTGTCATGGAAGCCGGACTCGCCTGCCCCGACTGGCCTCTCTGCTACGGCACGCTGCTGCCCGGCCGCCAGATGAACCTCCAGGTCTTCCTGGAGTGGTTCCATCGGCTCGATGCGTTCGTCGTGGGGATCGCCCTGCTGGTCCTCGCCGCGGTGAGCGTGTTCGCCCGTCGCCGCCTGCCGCCGTGGCTGCCGCCCCTCTGTCTGGCGGCCCTGCTGCTGGTGGCGGTGCAGGGCGGGCTCGGGGCCCTCACGGTGATCCAGCTGCTGCCGGCCGCCCTGGTCACCGCCCACCTGGCCACGGCCCTGCTGCTGGTGGCCCTCGTCAGTGGCATGCACCAGGGCCTTCGCGTGACGGCCGCGGCGCTTCCAGGAGCCCAGCAGGCTGCCCCGCAGGCACGGGGCCTGGCCGTGGCCGCGATGGTGGTGGGTCTGATGGTCTTCACCCAGTGCCTCCTCGGCGGTGCCATGGCCAGCCAGTGGGCCGCCGACCGCTGTGTCGGCCTGGGCGAGGCCTGCCGCTGGCTGCTGTTTCACCGCCGCATGGCGCAGGTCTCCGCTCTGGCGGTCCTCCTGCTGGCCGGGACGGTCCTGCTCCGCTCCCGCGGCTGGGGGATCCGCTGGCTCGGCATCACGGCAGGCGCCCTGGTCCTGGCCCAGGTCGGTCTGGGGGTGAGCACCCTGAGGCTCGGCCTGGCCGTGCCGGCGCTCACGATCGGCCATCAGCTGGTGGCCGTTCTGCTGGTGGCCGTGATCGCCGCGGTGGTGGGCCATGGCCTGGCCATGACGGCCCCGGGGCCGATGTCCGCAGATGCTTCCTTCGCTGAGGTGATCCATGGTTAGTGCCACGGTCCTGTCCATGGCCAAGCCGGCGGTGCGCCCGTCGGTGCAGTTGCCCGCCTGGCTGGAAGTCGCCAAGCCCCGCCTGATCCCCCTTCTGCTGGCCACGACCCTGGCGGGCATGGCGGTGAGTGGCGGGACCATCGCCCCGGGCATGGCCGTCTGCACCCTGGTGGGCGGGGCCCTGGCCTCCGCTGCGGCCGGGGTTCTGAACTGCCTCTGGGAGCAGGATCTCGATGGCCGCATGCAGCGCACGAGCCGCCGTGCCCTGCCCTCGGGCCGTCTGGCCCAGCGTCAGGCCTTCGCCCTGGCGGTGGCGCTCACCCTGGTGTCTGTGGTGGTGCTGCTGATCGGGGTCAATGCCCTGGCGGCCAGCCTGTCGCTGCTGGGCCTCTGCAGCTATGTGCTGCTCTACACGGCTCTGCTCAAGCCGCGCACACCGCAGAACATCGTGATCGGCGGGGTGGCGGGGGCGATCCCCCCGCTGGTGGGGGCGGCGGCCGCCAGCGGCCAGCTGGGACTGGCCAGCTGGTGGCTGTTCAGCCTGGTGATGGTCTGGACCCCTGCCCACTTCTGGGCTCTGGCTCTCCTGCTCCGGGAGGACTACCGCTCGGTGGGCATTCCGATGCTGCCGGTCGTGCACGGCGTCGTCGTCACGGCCCGGGCGATCCGCGGCTACGCCTGGCTCACGGTGGCGCTGAGCCTCGCCGGCGTCTGGCTGCTCCCCTCGGGTGGGCTCTTCTACGGCCTGCTGGTCCTGCCCTTCAATGGCCGTCTGCTCCAGCTGGTGCGGGCCCTGGAGGTCCAACCCGAGGATCCCAGGGCGGCCCGCTCCCTGTTCCGCTGGTCGATCTTCTATCTCTTCGGCATCTGTCTCCTGCTGCTGATGGCCCGGCTGCCGATGGCCGAGCCGCTCTCCATCCCCCTCGCGGCACTGCCTACATTGGTCGGCTGATCTGCGGGCATGGGCTGGGATGGCCAACGGAGAGGGGCGCTGGTGATCGAAATCGCAGACCTCCGCAAGGGTTACGGCACTGGCCCCAGACGGGTTCAGGCCCTCGACGGCCTGTCGCTCTCGGTCCCCGCCGGCAGTCTCTACGGCTTGCTCGGACCGAATGGAGCCGGCAAGACCACCACCCTGCGGATCCTCTGCACCCTGCTGGCCCCCGATCAGGGGTCGGTCCGGGTGGCCGGCGTCGATCCCCTCACCGATCCGCGGGCTGTGCGCCGCCTGCTCGGCTACGTGGCCCAGGAGGTGGCGATCGACAAGATCCTCACCGGTCGGGAACTGCTGCAGCTGCAGGGCGATCTGTACCACCTCAAACCCGCTGGGCGGGATCGGCGCATCGAGGAGCTCGTCGCGTTGCTCGGCATGGCCGACTGGATCGACCGCCGCTGCGGCACCTACTCCGGGGGGATGCGGCGACGCCTCGATCTGGCTTCGGGACTGCTGCACGCCCCCCAGGTGCTCGTTCTCGACGAGCCCACCGTGGGGTTGGACATCGAGAGCCGTGCCGCCATCTGGGACGTGCTGCGGCGTCTGCGCGACGGCGGCACCACCGTGTTGCTGAGCAGCCACTACCTCGAGGAGGTGGATGCCCTGGCCGACCGTCTGGCCATCCTCGAAGCCGGTCGGGTGATCGCCGAAGGCACTCCGTCGGAACTCAAGGATGCCCTCGGGGGCGATCGGGTCACCCTGCGGGTGCGGGAGTTCAGCGACGCGGAGGAGGCCTCCCGGGTCCAGGACCTGCTCCGCGGCTGCCAGGGGGTGCGCCAGGTGGTGGTCAACCGCGCCCAGGGCTATTCCCTCAACCTCGTGGTGGAGCACGGGGGCGTGGTGGAGCAGCTGCGTCGCCAGCTGGCCCAGGCCGATCTGCCCGTCTTCGCCCTCGCCCAGAGCCGTCCGAGCCTGGATGATGTCTACCTCCAGGCCACCGGGCGCACCCTGATGGACGCCGAACTGGCCGTCGCCGGGATCCGCGATCCCAAGGCTGAACGCAAACAGAGCATGCGCTGACCTGCCATGACCACCGCCTCTTCGTCCATCCCCGCCACGGGGGACGCTCCCGATGCCCGGGGCTCGGCCTTCGCCGAGATCAGCCAGGAGACCCTGGCGCTGACCCGTCGCCTGTTCGTGCAGCTCCAGCGCCGGCCCTCCACTCTGATTGCCGGGGTGCTGCAGCCGCTGATCTGGCTGATCCTGTTCGGGGCCCTGTTCGCCAAGGCTCCGGCCGGCCTGCTGCCCGGCGGCGTGAGCTATGGCCGCTTCCTCGGGGCGGGCGTGATCGTGTTCACGGCCTTCAGCGGGGCTCTGAATGCGGGGCTCCCGGTGATGTTCGATCGGGAGTTCGGTTTCCTGAACCGGCTGCTGGTGGCACCCCTGCGCTCCCGCAGCTCGATCGTGCTGGCCTCGGTGCTCTACATCACGGCCCTGAGCCTGGTGCAGAGCCTCGCCATCATGGGAACGGCGGCCCTGCTGGGATACGGCTGGCCGGGCGGGAATGGCCTGCTCCTGGTGCTGGTGACCCTGTTGCTGCTGGTGTTTGCCGTCACGGCCCTGAGCCTCGGTCTGGCGTTTGCGCTGCCGGGCCACATTGAGCTGATTGCCGTGATCTTCGTCGCGAACCTGCCCCTGCTGTTCGCGAGCACGGCCTTGGCACCGATTTCCTTCATGCCGGCGTGGCTGGGCTGGCTAGCGGCCCTGAATCCCCTTACCTTCGCGATTGAACCGATCCGTGCCGCCTACGCCGGCAACCTCTCCCTTACGGCCGTGGTGCTTCAGGCTCCCTACGGAGATCTGAATGCTGCCACCTGTCTGGCGGTGCTGGCGATCCTGGCGGGCGGGCTGTTCGCGTTGATCCGGCCCCTGCTGGATCGCAAACTCACCTGACGAGCCGCCACCGTGCCCCGACCACCCCGCTTCCCCGTGCCAGCCCGGCCCGATCTGGAGGGTCGCCTGCTGGGGGCGGTCGCCGAACGCGAGGCTGCCCAGGCCCGGCGTCTGGCTGACCAGCTGGTCCACCGCCGGGGTGTCGCCGCCCTCGAGCGCCTGATCCACCGCACCCTGAGCCGGAGCCAGGGTGAGGAGGCCAGGGATTGGCTGGCCGGCCTGGTCGGCCTTGCGGCCCCGGTGGCTGCTCAGTCTGTTGACCAGTGGGTGGACCAGGTTCTGGATCAGGTCGTCGCCCCCCGCGTCGAGCCGTTCCTGCAGCCTGAGCCAGCCGACGAGACCGACCGCTCCACGCCTGACTCCGGTGCGATGGCTGCTCTGCAGGACACCCTGGGGGTCGGGTTCGCTGCTTCGGAGGCCTTCGGCGAGGCCTCCTGGCTGCAGGATCTCGCCCGGGAGCAGGACGTGCTGGCCGGCATCCTGCGGGAGCCGGTCGCCCCCGCGGCGTCAGCGCCGTCGCCCTCGGCCCAGCAGCCCCTGATTCCCCGGCTGATGGCGGTGTCGCCGTCGCCGGTCTCCCGGCGCGCACCGGCACCGACCCCAGCCTCGCTGGCGCGGCTGCGGGCCTGGCTCCACGATGACGATGTTCTGCCGGAGGCCAGCTGAGCCGTGGCCCCTGCGCCCATCCCCAGCGGCCTGATCGTGTCGGTTCAGGCGCCGGAGGGATCCCCGATGCGTCATCCCGAGGTGATCGCGGCCGTGGCGGAGACCTGTCTGCTCCAGGGAGCCACGGGAGTCCGGCTGGAAAGTCCCGAGCACATCGGCGCCGTGCGGCGTCGTTGCCCACACGCCCTGATCGTGGGGCTCTGGAAGCGAACCTACCCCGACAGCCCGGTGTACATCACCCCGGGCTGGGAAGAGATCCGGGCTGTCTGGGCCGCCGGTGCCGACGTGGTGGCCATCGATGCCACCGACCGCCCGAGGCCGGCGGGGGCTGATCTGGCCGCGCTGATCGAACGGGCCGCCGCCGAGCTGGGGAGTCCGCTGATGGCCGATGTGGATTCGGTCCAGAACGGCCTGCGGGCTGCGCAGCTCGGCTGTGCCTGGGTCGGCACGACCCTCTACGGCTACACCGAGGAGACGGCCGGCCAGGCCCCGCCGGCCTGGGATCTGCTGGGCCCGCTGCGCCGCCAGTTGCCTCAGTCGGTGAGCCTGATCTGCGAGGGGGGGATTGGCTCGGCCGCCGAGGCCTGTGCCGCGCTGGAGCAGGGGGCCGACGCGGTGGTCGTGGGCACGGCGATCACCGGCGTCGACCTGCAGGTGGCTGCCTACGTGGGGGCGATGGCGAAGGCCAGGGCCTGACGCAGGGAAAAGGCTGGGCCTGAGCGCCAGGGCTGGGTGCAGCCCTGGCCGGCGATCACATCATCCCGGGCATCCCCATACCGCCCATACCGCCCATGCCACCCATACCGCCCATGTCGCCACCGGGGGCCGGGGGAGCTGGCGGTTCCGGCTTGTCGGCGATGACCGCCTCGGTGGTGATCAGCAGCGAGGCGATGGACACGGCGTCCTGCAGGGCCAGGCGGGTCACCTTGGCCGCATCGATGATCCCTGCCGCCATCAGGTCTTCGTAGACACCGGTCTGGGCGTTGTAGCCCTTGCCGCTGCTGAGCACGGCGGCACTCACGATCGAGCCGTCGATCCCCGCGTTGACGGCGATCTGCTGGAGCGGTTCGGCGAGGGCGCGCTGCACGATCTCCACACCGGTGCGCTCATCGCCCTGGGAGGCGGCCGCCAGTTCCGTGAGGTCCTGGGTCAGCTGAAGCAGGGTGGTGCCGCCCCCGGCCACGATGCCCTCCTCCACGGCGGCACGGGTGGCGTTGAGGGCATCTTCGATCCGCAGTTTGCGGTTCCGCAGCTCGGTTTCCGTGGGCGCTCCCACCTTGATGACCGCCACGCCGCCGGCAAGTTTGGCGATCCGTTCGGTGAGCTTCTCGCGGTCGTAGTCGGAGTCGGTGTTGTCGAGCTCGCGCTTGATGGAGGCCACCCGGTCGGCCACGGCCGCCTGGTGGTCATCGGTGGCCACGATCGTGGTGCTGTCCTTGGTGATGGTGATGCGACGCGCCTGGCCGAGGTCGGGGAGGAGGGCCTTGTCCAGGGTCATGGCCTGGTCCTCGCTGATCACCGTGGCCCCGGTCAGGACGGCGATGTCCTGCAGATAGGCCTTGCGCCGGTCGCCGAAGGAGGGGGCCCGCACGGCAGCCACCTGCAGCACGCCACGGTTCTTGTTGACCACCAGGGTGGCCAGGGCTTCGCCCTCCACCTCCTCGGCCAGGATCAGCAGGGGGCGCCCACTCTTGGAGACGGCCTCCAGCACCGGCACCAGGTCGTTGATCGAGCTGATCTTCCGGTCGGTGATCAGGACCAGGGCGTTGTCAAAGACGCACTCACGACGCTCCTGATCGGTGATGAAGTACGGCGAGCTGTAGCCACGGTCGAAGGCCATCCCCTCGGTGATCTCCAGCTCGGTGGCCAGGGAGGTGGATTCCTCGACGGTGATCACCCCATCGGCGCTCACCTTGCCCATCGCGTCGGCGATCATCCCGCCGATCTCCTCGTCGTTACCGGCGCTCACCGTGGCCACCTGACGAATCGCCTCGCCGGCCACGGCCTGGGCTTTGGCCGCGATGCCCTCAACGACCCTGGCCGCGGCCCGTTCCATGCCGCGGCGGACCCCCACCGGATTGGCTCCAGCGGCAACGTTGCGCATGCCCTCGCGCACCATGGCCTGGGCGAGGACCGTGGCGGTGGTGGTGCCATCACCGGCCTTGTCCTTCGTCTTGCTGGCGACCTGCTGCATCAGCTTGGCGCCGATGTTCTCGAAGGGATCCTCGAGGTCGATTTCCTTGGCGATGGTCACGCCGTCGTTGACAATGTCCGGGGCGCCGAACTTCTTCTCGAGCACCACGTTGCGCCCTTTCGGACCGATGGTGACCTTCACGGCATCGGCCAGGGCGTTGACACCCCGTTCGAGGGCGGCGCGGGATTCGTCGGAAAAGCTGACCAGCTTGGCCATTGGGTCGGAGAGGTGCCTTTATGAAAGATTCCCATGGCGACCGTTGCCCGGTCTGGTGGGGAAAGCCGAATGCAGCACGGGCCGAGAGGCCACCGGGCCGATAGGGTCTGGCCAGGGTTCGCTGGAGCCGTCGAAGGAGCCTTGGAGGAGCTGCTGCAGTCCGCGCTTGACACGGCCGCCGGGGAATCCATCGTCATGGACCCCACCGGCAGCGCCAACGCCATGGTGTTCGTGCTGGTCACGGCCCTCGGCTTGCTGATGGCCCTGATCTACGTGCCCCTGCGCCTGTACCTCACCCTCACCGCCCGCAGCAGGCGGCTGCGGCTGCTGCAGCGCATCCGGCGGCTGCGGGAGGAACTGGCCCAGCCGATCGGCGGCTAGGGCTCAGCGCATCACCATGCCGCCATCCACCTGCAGCACCTGGCCCGTCATGTAGGCCGCGGCCGGGTCGGCGGCCAGGAACCGCACGGCACCGGCCACTTCACTCGGGCTGCCCATCCGTCCCAGGGGAATGGCCTTGAGGATCGGTTCCTTGTCGAGTTCGGCGGTCATGTCGCTCTCGATGAAGCCTGGGGCCACCGCATTGACGGTGACGCCCCGGGCGGCGAACTCGGCGGCATTGCTGCGCGTGAGGCCGATCACGCCGGCCTTGGCCGCGCTGTAGTTCGCCTGACCGGCGTTGCCGAACAGGGCCACCACCGAGGTGATGTTGATGATGCGGCCGCTGCGGGCCTTGAGCATCGGCCGGCTCACGGCCCGGGTGCAGAGGAAGACGCCGGTGAGGTTGAGGTCGATGACGCTCTGCCAGTCGTCGGTCTTCATCCGCATCAGCAGCCCGTCGCGGGTGATGCCCGCGTTGTTCACCAGCACATCCAGGCGGCCTTCCTTCTCAAGCACGGCCTTGACCATGGCCTCCACCTGAGCCTCGTCGGCCACATTGGCCTGGTGGGCCCAGGCCTGGCCACCGGCGCCCTGGATGGCCTCGACCACCGCCGTGGCGGCATCGGGGGAGCTGGCGTAGTTGACCACCACGGTGGCGCCCGCCGCCGCCAGTTCCCGGGCGATGGCGGCGCCGATCCCCCGACTCGCCCCTGTCACCAGGGCGACCTGACCGTCGAGGGACGTGGCGATGGCCATGGAACTGGGATGCGTCAGGGGCCGATCGTATGGCGACGCCCGGACGGCGCCTTCCCGGGCGGGCTCAGGCGAGGCCCAGGGCGGACAGGACTTCTGCGCTGGTCAGACCGTCGAGCTGACCGGCCCGGCCAAGGGCCTGGACACCCTGCCGGGAGGGCAGCGCCGAGGACGCCCGTCCGAGGGCCACCACCGGCAGACCCAGCAGAACCGCCAGCTCGATGCTGGCGGGATCGCTGGCCAGCACCACGTCCGCGTTGGCCATCCGCGCAGCCTGCTCGCGGATGGTTCCCGTGCCGCCCGCCAGCGTGCGCAGGTTCGGCAGGCTGCGGCGGATCAGGCCGGGGAGCTCCTGCCAGCGCTCCTGGGGCCAGTCGCCCTCGCCTCCGGCCGGGGCCAGCAGCAGCACCGGTCCGTCCCCCGAGGGCAGTTCGGCGGCCGCCTGACGCAACTCGGCAGGGGGGAGCGTGAGCCGGAAAACCTCGGCCTCCAGCCGCACGCCGATCGGCTGGAGCCAGGCCTCCCACGCCTGGCAGGGCCAGATCCCCTGCGGCTCCTTCACCCGCTCGGTGGCGGAGAACCCTCCGCTGGCGATGCGGCTGGGGATGTGGCTCATCGAGAGCATCAGATCCACCTGCCGTCCGCCGGCGCGGTTGATGCAGAGCTGGAAGTCGGGCTCGCGGATCGTGCCGAGCAGATTGGCCCAGTCGGCCAGGGTGCCGGCCTCGAAGTTGAACGGAACGGCGCGGCTGACTCCCGGATGGAGCCCCCAGAGGGGCACCGCCTCCGGTGGACAGACGATCTGGACCTGGGCCTGCAGCTGGTCGGCGACAGCGCCCACAGCGGGGAAGGCCTGGAGCTGAAGGCTGCTGTCGCCCGGGATCAGAAACAGGGCGCGCATTCAGGGGCAGGCACGGCGGCCTGATTGTATGGAGCCGTTCCGGACTGGCCTGTTCGCGGGAGACGCCTGTGCATCTGTTGATCGCCGCCGCCGGCAGCGGCCGCCGGATGGGTGCTGCCGGCAACAAACTGCTGATCGCCGTGGCCGGCAGGCCGGTGCTGGCCTGGTCGCTGGAGGCGGCCCTGGCCAGCCGGGCCATCCGCTGGATCGGCATCGTCGGCCAGCCGGTCGATGAGCTGGCCGTCCGGGCGATCGTCGCCGCGGCCCGCCCCGACCGTCCCGTGGTGTGGATCGTGGGCGGCGAGACGCGGCAGGACTCGGTGAGCCGGGGCCTGGCGGCCCTGCCGGCCGAAGCCACGGGGGTGCTGATCCACGATGGCGCCCGCTGCCTGGTGGAGCCGGAGTTGCTGGACCGTTGCGCCGCCGCGGTGGAGGCGGGCAGGGCCGTCATTGCCGCCACCCCCGTCACCGACACCATCAAGCAGGTGGATGGGGGCGGGGCCATCCTCGCCACCCCGGATCGCAGCGGCCTCTGGGCCGCCCAGACCCCCCAGGGATTTCCGGTCGCCCAGCTGCGCCAGGCCCATGCCACAGCGGCCCGGGAGGGTTGGAGCGTCACCGATGACGCGGCCCTGTTCGAGCGGCTGGATCTGCCCGTGGGGGTGCTGGAGGCGCCGCCTTCCAACATCAAGCTCACCACCCCCTTCGATCTCGTCGTGGCTGCCGCGGTGCTGGCCTCCAGGCGCGGTGAGCTCGCTGGACCGGAGCGGTGAGCTAACCCAGCAGCCGCAGCACGCCCGCATCGGCATCGAGCCGCGCTCGCCAGCCCAGCGGCAGCGCCCCGTTGCCGGGCTCATGGCCCACCGGCAGGCCGGCGAGTATGGGGATGCCCAGGTCACCCGTCCGCTCCCGAAGCACCTGTTCGAGGCTGAAGCGACGTGGCGGCCTGGCCTCTGCGGCGCTCTCCCCGGGCTCCGGGGCAGGACCGGGCTCGTCGCAGCCGCTGAACTGACCGAGGCCGATCCCGGCGAGCTGCTGCAGGGCTCCGCAGAGGCGCCAGTGGGTCAGCATCCGGTCGATGCGGTAGGGGGCTTCGCCCACGTCCTCCAGGATCAGGATCGCGCCCCGCAGGTCGGGCAGGTGGGGGGTGCCCAGCAGATGCGTGGCCACGGTGAGGTTGGCGGCCAGCACCGGGCCCTCGGCCACCCCGCCGCGCCACCCCAGCCCGACCAGATCCGCCACCGGTTCGCCGAACAGCAAGGCCCGCAGCCGCTCGCGGCTCCACGGGGGTTCCGCCGCCAGGGTGGTGAGCAGGGGGCCGTGCACCCCTCCTGCGTTGCCCTGGGCGAGCTGGGCCCAGAGCAGGGAGGTGACATCGCTGAATCCCAGCAGCCAGCGCGCCGGCAGCGCCAGGGGGTGCTCCAGCAGCCGGGCCGCGCCCCAGCCGCCCCGCAGGCAGGCCAGCAGCTCGGCCCCGACTTCGCCGGCGCGGGTCAGGTCCGCCCGGCGCTCCGCGTCCCTCCCGGCCAGGTAGCCCCAGGAGCGCTGGTGGAGAGGTCGGCGCTCCACGACCAGTCCCCAGCTCTCCAGCACGGCGATCCCGGCCTCGAGGCGGCCGAGGTCCGCCGGATCCGGCAGGGCCGAGCTGGCCGCCGCCAGGGCCACGCGATCCCCTTCCCTCAGGGGCCTGGGCTGGTGGGCGGGCAGGTTCACGGCAGCCGGCCCAGCACGAGGGCCAGCAGGAGCAACCCCCCCAGCCAGACCTGGTGGCTGAAATGGCGGCCGAAGTCGCCGCGGCCCAGGCCGGGGCGCCGCAAGCTCCAGCCCTCCCGAAGCATGCCCAGCGCGGCGACGGCGAAGACGAGCCAGCTCGCCGGGGCCAGACCCCTCAAACCAGCGGCCAGGGCGAGCGCCAGCGCCGTGGCCGCGTAGCAGAGGCTCACCACCAGGGGGGCACGCCGGCCCAGACTCAGGGCACTGCTGCGGATGCCGATGGCGCGGTCATCGTCGTGATCGGCCATGGCGTAGACGGTGTCGAAGCCGAAGGTCCACAGCAGGGTGGCCAGCCAGGTGAGTGCCAGTGGCCAGCCGCCCGCCAGCGATCCGGTGGCGGCGGCCCAGGGGATCAGCACCGCAAAGCCCCAGCAGAGGGCCAGCACCAGCTGGGGGTAGGCGAACCAGCGCTTGGCGGAGGGGTACAGCAGCACCGGGGGGAGGGCGGCCATCGCCAGGCCCAGGCAGAGCCCGCGGCTCTCCCCGGGGAGGCCCCACAGCACCACCGCCAGGCCCGCCGCCAGGCTGATCGCGAGCAGCATCAGGGCCTCCAGGGTTCCCACCCGCCCCGCCGCCAGCGGCCGGGTGCGGGTTCGCTCCACCAGGGGGTCGATGCGGCGATCCCACAGGTCATTGGCGATGCAGCCGGCGGCGCTCACCGCCAGGCCTCCCACCACGATGGCCGCCACCAGGGCCGGGGGGGGCGGCACCGCAGGCAGCAGCCAGAGGCTCCAGCCGGCCGGAATCAACAGGATCAGCCGACCGCTGGGCTTGTGCCAGCGCACGAGCTCGAGCCAGGCCCCCAGCCTGCTGACGACGCCTCCGCCCCCCCTGCTGCGGCCCGCTGGGCCGAGCTCCGCCTTGCCCATGCCGTCTCCCCCTTGTGACGACGCCCCTTGTGACGACGTCGGGGCGAAGGCTAGGCCTGCTGCCGGGACCGGCCGCGCCGCACCGGTCACCGGGGAGTGGCAAACTGACGCCGCCATGGCTGCCCTCAGTTCGATGGCCCAGACCCCAACCCCCCAGCGGGCAGATCGGCGGCGGGTGGCGGCCATCGACATCGGCACCAACTCGATCCATCTGCTGATTGCGGAGGTGGATGAGCAGCTGCGCAGTTTCTCGGTGCTGCTGGCGGAGAAGGCCACCACCCGCCTCGGGGAGCGTGACCCGGAAACGGGCGACCTCAGCGCGGAGGCGATCGAACGGGCGTTCCGTACCCTCCGCCATGACAGGGATCTGGCCGAGAGCCACGGCGTCGAGCAGATCGTCACGGCCGCCACCAGCGCCGTTCGCGAGGCCCCCAACGGCCGCGAGTTCCTCCAGGTCCTGCATGATCAGCTCGGACTGCCGGTGGAGCTTGTGAGCGGGCCCGAGGAGGCCCGCCTGATCTACCTGGGGGTCCTCTCCGGCATGGCCTTCGGGGACCATCCCCACATGATCATCGACATCGGCGGGGGCTCCACCGAACTGGTGCTCGCCGACGGTCGCGACGCCCGCACCCTCTCCAGCACCCGCATCGGCGCGGTCCGCCTGCAGCGGGAGTTCTGCCAGGTCGAGCCGTTGCCTCCCGAGCAGCGCTCCTTCCTCCAGGCCTACATCCAGGGAGCGCTGGACCCGGCGGTGGCGGAGCTGCGAAGGGCCCTGCGACCGGGCGAGGCGCCGCGGCTGGTGGGCACCAGCGGAACGGCCATGGCCCTGGCCGCCCTCGCGGCCGCCGAAGACGCCAAGCCCGCCCTGAAGCTGCAGGGCTACCGCCTGTCGAAGGAGCGGATCGACCAGCTCGTCGCCCAGCTGGTGGTGATGACCCCGGAGCAGCGCCGCGGCCTGGCGGCCATCAACGAACGCCGGGCTGAAATCATCGTGCCGGGATCCCTGATCCTGCAGACCGCGATGGGCATGCTCGGCGCCCGGGAGCTGATCGTCTGCGATCGGGCTCTGCGGGAGGGGCTGATCGTCGACTGGATGCTCCGCAACCACCTGCTCGGCGATCGCTTCTCCTTCCAGAGTTCGATCCGGGAACGCACCGTGCTGCACCTGGCCCAGAGCTATGGCATCGACCGGGACCGGGCCGATCGCGTCGCGGGCCATGCCCTGAGCCTCTACGACCAGACCCGCGGACTCCTGCATGACGACAGCGGCGACGGGCGGGCGCTGCTGTGGGCTGCGGCCCAGCTCCACACCTGCGGAAAGAGCATCAACATCTCGGCCTATCACAAGCACACCTGGTACCTGATCCGCCACGGCGAGCTCCTGGGCTATTCCGAACCCGAACATCTGATGGTCGCGGCCATCGCCCGCTACCACCGCCGCGGCCTGCCGAAGAAGCGGCATGAGTCCTGGCAGCTGATCGAAGGGCGTGAGGAGCGGCGCACGGTCGCTGCGATGGCGCTGCTGCTGAGGCTCGCCGCCGCCCTCGACCGGCGGCCGGCTGCGGTGATCGAGGCGATCCGTGTGCTGCCTGCCGAGGCGGGGGTGCTGGAGGTGGAGCTGATCCCGCTGGAAGCACCACCGGGCGAAGCTCCCGGGGAGCTGAGCCTGGAGCGCTGGAGTCTGCGGTCCTGCGCCGAGACCGTGGCCCAGGCCAGTGGGCTGGAGCTCAGGGTGCGGGAGCCCTGAACCGGTGCCAGGTCACCTTGTCAATGGTGCCCAGGGGTCTGGCTTGCGCTCCACCCACCGTCACGTCCACCAGATCGGGCCGGCCGGCGAGCACCAGCAGCTCCCCGTCCTTGAGCGGGAAGGTCTGTTCTCCCTCAAGGGTGCCGCGGAAGAGGCTGGTGCCTGAGCTGGTGCGGACCTCGATCCAGCTGGGCTGGCGGGCCTGAAGGCGCAGGGCGGCTGCGGGCGTCGCCGTTCCCGCCACCGCTGCTGTTGACGTCTCTGCAGAGGACGACTCTGCTGCTGGGCTCGCCGGTCTGCCGACGGGCTCCAGGCCAGCCGGCTGGCGTGGGAAGGGCAGGGCCAGCGGGGGCACCAGGCCCCGCTGCTGCAGCGCCACAGCGCCGCTGACCAGTCCGGCCGCCAGGGCCAGCCCTCCGAGCGCCCTGACGGGCACCCTGGTCCGGTCGTGGCGGGCCGGTCGGGACGACGACGCGGTGGGCGGACTGCCTGGGCCGTCGCGGTTGGGCCTGGCGGCGGCGAAGCCCTCGCTGCGGCGCAAGGCCAGGATCGGCCCATCGATGTCCACCCCAAGGCTGCAGGCCACCCGTCGGGCCTGGGCGATGACGAAGACCGGCTCCGGCAGGGCACTGCTGTCGGCGGCTTCAAGATGCTGAAGCTGCTCGGGTCCCATGTTCAGACGCCCGGCCAGCTCCTCGATGCTCAGACCCTGCTGCAACCGGGCTTCCTGCAGGCACTGGCCCAGGCGCTGCAGTTCCGGGTTGGGGTCTGCGCTCATGGGATCGTCAGGATCCAGGTGGAGAGGGAGGAGTTGGCTCTGCCGGCCAGGGTTGCAGCTCAGGCCCTGAAGCGCAAGCCGGAAGGGCTCCTCGCCGGGGGAGTGGCCAGGGCTTCGTGGAGGTGCAGGCCTGCTGGAATGGGCAGAGCGGCTGGGGGATGGAGGCCTGCTGGGGAGTGCAGGGTGGAGATGGGCGATACTGGATTCGAACCAGTGACCCCTTCCGTGTGAAGGAAGTGCGCTACCGCTGTGCTAATCGCCCGTCGGTCGGAAGGGTCCGTAGCGAACTGTCCCGACGCGATCGAGCTTAAAACACGGCCGGGGCCGCCTCCCGTAGCGGCGCCCCATCAGCTCCCCCATCGGCGAACATGGGCCCATCTCCGCCGGGACCTGTGAGCACAGCCGCTGACGCCAGCCCTGATCGACCGGCCTGCCCCCCGCCCGACCGTCCCCCGGCAGAGCCCTCCGGCAAGGCGCCAGAGCCCTCCGGCAGGTCGGCAGACCCCGCGCTCGACCCAGGCCTGGAACCCGGCATGGTCGATGTGCTGATCGTCGGTGGCGGTGTCTGCGGCACGGCGCTGCTGTTCGAACTCGCCCGCTACACCGACTTGAAGCGGATCGCGCTCCTGGAGCGCTACGACCGGCTTGCCGCAGTCAACTCCCGCGCCACCAACAACAGCCAGACCATCCACTGCGGCGACATCGAGACCAACTACACCCTCGAGAAGGCGTTGCGGGTCAAGCGGACCGCCGAGATGATCGTGCGCTACGCGGAGCTGCTCGATCCCCCGACTCGCGAGCGGTGTGTGTTCCGCACCCCGAAGATGGTGCTGGGCGTGGGGGAGACGGAATGCGCCTTCCTGCGGGAGCGCTTTCAGCGCTTTTCACCCCACTTCCCGGCGATGGAGCTCCTCGAGAAGGAGGAGATTGCGGCATGGGAGCCCCGGGTCGTCCTGGTGGACGGTGATCCCCGTCCGGAGGAGCTGGTGGCCATCGGCATCCGCAGCACCTACACCGCCGTGGACTACGAGGCCCTCACCGCTTCGTTCGTCGATCAGGCCCGGGCTGCGGCGGTGGAAACCGACCGGCGGGTGGACCTGCACCTCGGCACCACGGTCACCCGGATCACGCCCGATGGGGAGGGCTACCGGGTTGCGGTGGCGCCGACGGCCGGCTGCAGCGCTGCATCGGCCCTGCCCGCCGGCGAGATCCGGGCCCGCCATGTGGTGGTGAACGCCGGCGCCCACAGCCTGCTGATGGCCCAGTCCATGGGCTTTGGCCTCCAGTACGCCTGCCTGCCGGTGGCCGGCAGCTTCTACTTCACGCCGGATCTGCTCAGGGGGAAGGTCTACACCGTTCAGAACGACAAGCTGCCCTTCGCGGCCATCCATGGCGATCCGGATGTGCGGGCGCCGGGCAAGACGCGCTTCGGCCCCACGGCCCTGCTGCTGCCCCTGCTGGAGCGTTACCGGCCGGCCTCCTTCTGGGAGTTCCTGCGGGTGCTGCGGCTTGACTGGGCGGTGCTGGCGGTGCTGTGGCAGCTGCTGCGGGTCGCCGACATCCGCGACTACATCATCAAGAACCTCCTGTTCGAGGTGCCCTGGCTGCGGCGGCGGCTCTTCCTGGCGGATGCCCGCAAGATCGTGCCCTCCATGCGCCTCGAGGATCTGCGTTTCGCCGAGGGCTACGGCGGGGTCCGCCCCCAGCTGATCGACAAGCAGCAGCGGCGGTTGCTGCTGGGGGAGGCCAGCATCCCCGCCCGCCCCGGCCTGGTGTTCAACGTGACGCCATCGCCTGGAGGGACCTGCTGCCTGGGCAATGCGGCCCGTGATCTCGAGGCCATCGTCCAGCGTCTGGGTTGCCGCTTCGATCGGGCCCGGTTCGAGCGGGAGCTCTACGGCGATGCTCTGCCGAGCTCAGACGCCGCCCCTGAACAGGTGGTTGTGGCTGGCTGAGTAGAGCCTGGAGCGGGCCTCCCGGCTGGCCGCCAGGGCAGGACTCACGACATAGAGGGTGGTGCGGATCAGGGCCCGTTCCCGGCTGACCTCGGCCATGGCCGTGAGGGGGACCACCTGGAGCCACTGGTCCGGCCAGCTGACGCGGTAGCCGATCGCCACGGGGGTGTCGGGGGGGTAATGGCGCAGGAGTTCGGCCTGCACCTCCTCCACGTGGCGGGCACTCAGGTAGAGGCAGAGGGAGGCGCGCAGCGCGGCGAGCCGCGCCAGGGACTCGCTCTCGGGCACGCCCGTGCGTCCGCCGGCGCGTCCCAGCACGATGGTCTGCACCAGACCCGGAATCGTCAGTTCCTGCTGCAGCGCCGAGGCCGCCGCCTGGTAGGCACTCAGACCCGGCACCACCTCCACGGCCAGGCCAGCGTCGGCCAGCCGGCAGATCTGCTCCGCCAGGGCGCCGTAGAGACAGGGATCGCCATCGTGGAGGCGCACCACCCTGCGGCCGGCCAGGGCCCGTTCCACCACCATGGCCATCACCTCCTCGAGGGTGAGGGTGCTGGTGCGGATGCGCTCGCAGCCGGCTGGGGCCAGGGCCGCGATCTGGGGATTGACCAGGGAGTCGGTCCAGACGAGCACCTCGGCCTGCTCGATCAGCCGCATCGCCCGCAGGGTGAGGAGATCCGGGGCACCGGGACCGGCCCCGACGATCCAGACGGTGGGTTGGGCGTCCGGCCGGTTGGATCCGTTCAACGGCTCAGTCCGCTGGGGTCCGGGAGGCTACCCCGGCGGCCATAGAGCCACCAGAGTCCGAGGGCGCCCAGGGCGATCAGCAGCAGACTGACCACCTGGGCCATCCGCAGACCGCCTGCGCAGAACGGCGGCTGGGAGAAGAGGCAGAGGGGATCGATCCGCAGGCCCTCGATCCAGACCCGACCCGTGCTGTAGGCCATCAGGTACACACAGCTGAGGCTGCCGGCGGGGAGGCTGAGGCGGCCCCGCTGGCCGAGGCGGAACAGCACCAGCAGCAGGGCGCAGACCCCCACGTTCCAGAGGGATTCGTACAGGAAGGTGGGGTGGAAATACATCTGTTCGATGAATTCCGCCGGACGGTTCTCCAGGGGTATCCGCAGCTTCCAGGGGAGCTGGGTGGGTAGGCCGAACGCCTCGGAATTGAAGAAGTTGCCCCAGCGCCCGATGGCCTGGCCCAGGGCCACCGCGGGCATCAGCACGTCCAGCAGGGGCCAGAACGCCTGACGGCGCCAGCGGCAGTAGAGGATCGTGGTGAGGGTGCCGCCGATCAGGGCGCCGTGGATGGCGATGCCCCCCCGCCAGATGGCCAGGGCCTCAGCCGGGTTGGCCGCGTACTGATGCCATTCGAGGGCCACGTAGTAGGCCCGCGCACCGATCACGGCGCCGAGCACCAGCAGGGGCAGCAGGTCGGCGATGAGGGCTGGTTCGATGCCGCGCTGCCTGCCCAGCCGGGTGGCGAGGGTGAGACCGGCCAGCACGGCCAGGGCGATCAGCAGGCCGTACCAGCGCAACGCCAAGGGGCCCAGCTGGAAGACCAGGGGCCCCGGAGAGGTGAAGGCGAAGGAGAGGCTCAACGGGTCCCGGTCGCGAACGAGGTCGGATCAGCTGGATCAGTCGGATCAGTCAGATCAGACGATGCCTTCGGCCGCCTGCACCTTCTCCACCTGACGCTTCTTGAGCACCAGCATGATCTGGGCCACAGCGATGGCCGCGAAGAAGGCGAGCAGGCCGTAGATCCGCACCGGATTCTGGAGCACCACCTCGGCATCCATCTGGCCGAAGCCCCCCACATTGGGGTCGTTGGTCAGAGGCGTGCCGGCGGCGACGGCATCGCCGACCGAGGCGATGATGCTGGGCCCTGCCGGAATGGTCTCCTCGACCGTGACCCCGTCGGTTCCGGTGATCGCCACCACGGTGGCACCGCCGTCGCCGGGGGTGATGGCGGCCACGGTGCCGGCCACGGAGGCGGTGTAGAGGGTGTTGTTGGTCTTTTCACCGGTCGGGTAGACCTGGCCGCGGCCCCGGTTGCCGCCCACGTGCAGCTGGTACTTGCCGAAGTGGATGCTGCTGTCCTGGGCCGGGTCCGGGGAGAGCACGGGGAAGACGATCTCCTGGTGCTGATCGCCGGGCAGGGGGCCGACCAGAAGAATGTTGGGCTGGTCGTCGGAATACTGGGTGTAGTAGATGCCGGCGGTCTCCTCCTTGAGCTCATCGCTGAGCCGCTCCTGGGGGGCGAGGGTGAAGCCATCGGGGAGCATCACCACGGCACCCACATTCAGACCGGTGGCACTGCCGTCGCCGGAGACCTGCTGGACGCCGGTGTCATAGGGAATCTCCACCACGGCTTTGAACACCGTGTCGGGGAAGACGGCCTGGGGCACTTCCACCCGGGTGGCCTTCTTGGCCAGGTGGCAGTTGGCGCAGACGATCTTGCCGGTGGCTTCGCGCGGATTGGCGTAGTTCTGCTGGGCCCAGAAGGGATAGGCCCAGCTGGGGCTGGCGGCACCGATCAGAACGGTGAGGCCCAGAAGGGAGCCCAGCAGACGGGAGAGGGAGCGGCGCATCACAGGAAGGGCGACAGGGGCAGAGGGGGAAAGCGGATCAGACCCACCAGGGCTTGTCGCCGTTGCGGAAATCGGTTTCCGTCCACTGGCTCAGGAACACGTTGTCGTTCTCGACGGAGACGTGGGCCAGCGCCAGGGAGAGGGGGGCCGGCCCTCGCACGACCTTGCCGGTGGCGTCGTACTGGGAGCCGTGGCAGGGGCACATGAACTTGTTCTGGCCGCTGTTCCAGGGCACCACGCAGCCGAGGTGGGTGCAGATGGCGTTGATCCCGTAGCTGCCGATGGCATCGGCACCCTCGACGATCAGGTAGGTGGGGTCGCCCTTGAGGCCCTGCACCAGGCTGCGGTCGCCCTCCTTGTGGCTGCTCAGCCAGCCGCTGGCGGTCACGGCGTTGCCCAGCTCGTCCTTGGCGGCGGTCCCGCCACCGCTGCCGGCGGCCTTGGGCGGGATGAAGTAGTTGACCACCGGATAGAGAGCCCCCAGGGCCACGCCGGTGACCGACCCGAAGGTCAGCAGGTTCATGAACTGCCGACGACCCATTCCGGGCACATCACCGCTTGAGGCGCTCGCTGGCATCTGGGTCATACGGGGCGGCTTGGAAGGCCACAGCAACGTGGCGGCCACATTAAGGCCTGCCCTGTCCCGCCCGCTTCCGGGCCGGCGGGTGCGGCAGGCACTGCAACAACCCGTTGCGGAGCGCCGCTGTGCCAGTTTCTGCTGGTATTCCCGCAGCAGACGCGGCCCATGGACCCGGCGGTGGATCCCCAGGCTCCCCTCACCTCCGAGGAGCTGATCACCCTGCTGCGGGCCCGCTGGCAGGCGAGCTACGACCTGCAGCTGGTGCAGCGGCGCGGGCGGTTCTACCTGCAGGTCATGTGGGCCTATCTGGAGCAGCAGTCCTTTCCCCTCACGCCGGAGGCCTATGGGGCCAAGCTCGAGGAGCTGGCCGGTCTGCTCAATGGCCTGGGCGTGGCGGGACAGGTGCGCCACTGGCTGAGCACCACGGCCGAGCGGCCCCGTCTCGGCCGCGCGATGGGGCTGGCCCTGGAGCTGCCGCCGGAGCGGGCCAGCGAATTCCTGCTCTAGGGCTGGGGTGGCCCTCCGGAGCTGGCGGATCAGTCGGCGCCGGAGGGGCGCAGCTGCTCGGTGAAGGCCACCAGCCCGACCCCCACCAGATACAGGCCGGAGATGGCACCGGTGAGCAGCAACATGGTGACCGGGTCGGTCGAGGGGGTCAGCACCGCTCCCCCCAGGGCGGCGAGGACCACCACCCAGCGCCAGGCGGCCAGCATCCGGCGGGCGCGCACCAGGCCCAGGGCTCCCAGCAGCAGCTGCAGCACCGGCAGCTGGAAGGCCAGGGCGGTGGCCACCATCAGCAGCAGCACGAAGTCGAGGTAGCGCTCGATCGACCAGCTGGGCTCGACGACGTCGGCCCCATAGCTCACCAGAAACCGCAGCGCCGCGGGCACCAGGGCCCACCAGGCGAAGGCCAGCCCGGCGGCAAAGAGGAGGGCCGATCCCGCCACGGCCGGGGCCACCAGGGCCCGCTCGCGCCGGGTGAGGCCGGGGAGCACGAAGGAGAGCCCCTCGTAGAGGATGTAGGGCAGGGCCAGGATCAGGCCGGCATAGCCGGCGACCTTGAGCGAGACGAACAGGAATTCGCCAGGCGCGAGCTGCAGGAAGCGGATCCCGTCGGCCGGCATTTCCAGCAGCTTCACCAGCGGTTTGACGCCTGCCAGGCAGACCGCCGCCCCCAGCAGCAGGGCCAGGAGGCTGCGCAGCACCCGGCGCCGCAGTTCCTCCAGATGCTCCATCAGGCTCATCTCGACCTCCCCGGGGAAGTCGTTGCGCTCCCCACCTCCCCCGCCGATGCGGATCGGTGGGGGGGGCGCCACCGGTCCAGGCGCAGATTGTTCGGAGGCGCTGTCGCTCATGGCTGCCGTGCTGCGAGCAGGCTAAGAGCCCGCTCCGGCTCCCCCCAGAACAGTTCACCGCCGCGGTGGCGCACCGTGCCCGGGGCGCCACCGGGAATCCGCTGCAGCTGCTCGGCGGGCACCATCACCACGGGCACGCGGCGATTGCCGCGGCCGCGGCTGAAGTGGGCGGCGAGATCGGCGGCGGCCTGCAGATCGGCTTCATCCGCGGCCGCCTCCGCACAGCGCAGCACCACATGGCTGCCGGGCAACTCCTGGGCGTGGAACCAGAGATCGCCGCGGCGGGCCTGCCGGAAGGCGATCCAGTCGTTCTGCCGATGGTTGCGGCCCACCTGCAGCCCCAGGCCCCCCGGGCTGCGCAGTTCCAGGGGCTGGGGCTGGCCTCGCGGCTCCGTGCCGCTGGCGCGGCGCTGCCGGCGGCTGGCCGGGCTCCCCTGGCCCATCTGGTCGGTGACCTCCTGGCGCAGGGCGGTGACCTCCTCCAGGCTGTCGGCCTGCTCGAGGAAGGTGAGTGAGGAGTCGATCCAGGCCAGTCGCAGGCGGTGACGCTCCAGCCGGGGGGTGATGGCCTCCACCGAGCGGCGGCGTTTCCGCGCCAGCCTGTAGAGCTTCTGGGCCTCATCGATGCAGGCGCGGCCGGGCTGGGGCTGGCTGAGCAAGCCATCGGCGCGCTGCTGCAGGGAGACGCTCTCCGGAACCGCATCCAGCAGCGCCTGTTGCTGCTCGGCCTGCCGGGATTCGCGCTCCCGCAGCAGCTCGAGCTGGTGGCGGAGCTGCTGCCGCTGCCGTTGCAGGGTCTGGCTGGCGAGGTGGTCGCCGTAGTAGGTGGCCAGGGCGGTGTTCAGGGGCATCGCCGCCCCGCGGTCGGGCCGGGGCGGCGGGCTCCCGGGGCCAGCGGCCCGCCCGTCAGCCAGCCAGCAGCAGTAGCCCCCGTTCCGGGCTTGCCAGGCGAAGCGTTCCTCGGCCACCGCTTCGAGCCAGCCCTGCCAGCGGCTCCAGAGCTCCTGCCACTGCGCGGCCGAGAGGTCCGTGACCGGGGCGCGCAGCCAACTCTCGGGGGCCAGCTCCCGGGCCAGGGCTGGGCTGATGCCCTGGTAGGCCTCCCGCAGCGCGCGCTCGAGGGGAAGGGGCAGCAGAGCCACCCGTCGGCGCCAGCTCTCGAAGGGTTCCTCCCGGCGGGGAGGGTCGCCCGGCAGCGGTGGCGGGGGCTGGTAGGGGTCGCCCGTGCCGATCGGCCGCAGCCGCGACTGGCTGGGTCTGACCTGCCGGCCCAGGGCGACGACCTGGCGGCCATCCCTGGGGCCCGGCTCCAGCAGCAGCAGGTTGCTGTGCCGTCCCATCAGTTCCACCACCAGCCAGCGCTGGGGGAGCTCACCGGGACGACGAGCGAAGCCAAGCTCCACCACCCGCTCCCAGCCGGGCTGCTCGAGGCTCACCAGGGCCAGGCCACCGAGGCCATGCTGCAGCTGCTGGGCCAGGGTGCTCCCATCACCCTGCCGCGGTGGGGCTGGGATGGCGTGCAGGCGCGCCGCCTCGGCCTGCCAGCTCAGTTCGATCCACTGCATGCCCTGGAGATGGCGCAGACCCAGCTGGACGGAGCAGGGACCGGCCTGCTGGGCCTTCTCCATCCGGCTGGGCAGCAGCAGCGGGCGCCACTCCGACAGCACCGCCTTGAGGCTGGTCACATCCAGCGGCTGAAGGCTTGTCATGGCGGCGGCGAAGCCGGTCGTCGGTGGCTTCTACTCTGCAGCCCAGCCTTCTCCGCCCCGATGAGCCGTCTCACCGTGATCACCGGTCCCAGCGGGGTTGGGAAGGGGACACTGGTGGCCCAGCTGCTGGCACGGCACCCCGAGATCTGGTTGTCGGTGTCCGCGACCACCCGGGAGCCCCGGGCCGGCGAGCTGGAGGGGCAGAACTATTTCTTTCTCAGCCGCGAGGCCTTCGAGCAGACGGTGGCGGCCGGCGGCTTCCTCGAATGGGCGGAGTTCGCGGGGAACCTCTACGGCACGCCCCGTCAGCCGGTGGAGGACTGCCTGGCGCAGGGGCGCCCGGTGTTGCTCGAGATCGAGCTGGAGGGGGCCCGTCAGGTGCGTCGCAGCTTTCCGGCGGCATTTCAGCTGTTCATCCGGCCGCCCTCGCTGGGCGAACTGGAACGGCGCATCCGGGGGCGGGGCACCGACAGTGACGCGGCGATCCAGCGGCGGCTGGAACGGGCGAGGGTCGAACTCGCCGCGGCGGAGGAATTTGACGCCACCCTCGTCAACGACGACCTGGAGGTAGCCCTACGGGAACTGGAAGCGTGCATGGACCTGGGCTGAGGCCCCAACCCAGGGACAGGCACAGAAAAAGCCCCCGGGAGGGGGCCTGGGCGACCCGCCGACAAGGGCTGGTGCGGACTTGTCTGCCGCGCTGGGACCGCGCTGGGACCGCGCTGAGGCGGCGCAAAGACGGCGCTCAGGCCGCCTCAGGACGTCGGAGCGGTGGATCAGAGGGGGTGGAAGAGCAGATCGGGGAAGAAGCGGTTGAACTCGATCAGGATTCCGGCGGTGAGGGTGAACCAGATGGCCGAGAACACGGGAGCCGTGGTCAGGAATTTCTTCATGGGATCAAGCGTGAATCAGGGTGGAAGGCAGAGGTTGGACGTGAAAGCCCGAAGCTGGGGCTTGCAAAGAAGGCCTGAATCCAGGGAAGGGCTGATCAGCGGGGGGAGACGGTGATCTTGCTGTCGGACTCGGTGAGCTTCTTGCCGCTGAATTCGGCGAAGGCGGCCAGGGGCCAGGACGCTGCGGCCAGGGTGCTCTTGAAAGCGAGCGGCACGTCGATCTGGATCTCCTTCATGGTGGCGTCCTTGCTGCCGCGGATCGCCATCAGGTAGCCGCGCCCGGCCCAGCCGATGCAACCGGCGATGTAGAGGAAGGCGATGCCGGGAATGATGAAGTCACCGGCGTGGCTCCAGCGGCCGTCCACGATCAGGTGGGGCAGGCCATCGGTCCCGCAGAGGGCCTGGCTGTACATGGCGAAGCGGGCCTTGGCCTGATCGGTCGTGGCACCGGCGGCGCGCTGCTGGAAGCGGGGGCTCTCGGCGCAGGGGGTCAGACCCGCCACCGACGCCTCAGCCCGGGCCACCGGAGCGAGGCCGAACAGCAGGAAGGCGGAGAGCAGAACCGCACACAGGCGGGGGAGAAGACGGCGCATGGGATGCCTGGGTAGATGCCTGGGAATTTGCCTTGCGGAGACCTGCTGCAGGGCTGGGCCGCGGGGCAGGATGTCACTCGCGGACAGTAGGGGACCTCGCCTGACGCCATGCCCACGGTTCTGGCGCTCGAAACAAGTTGTGACGAGTCCGCAGCAGCGATTGTGCGGGATCACACCGTGCTGGCCAGCGCCGTGGCCTCCCAGGTCGAGGAGCATGCCCGCTGGGGTGGGGTGGTGCCGGAAATCGCCTCCCGCCGCCATGTCGAGGCGCTGCCCCAGCTGGTGGCCCGGGTGAGTGCCGAGGCCGGCCTGCCCCTCGCCGAGCTGGATGCCTTCGCCGCCACCGTCGCCCCCGGTCTGCTGGGGGCGCTGTTGGTCGCTTCGGTCACGGGACGGACCCTGGCCCGTCTGCATGGGCGGCCCTTTCTGGGCGTCCATCACCTGGAGGGTCACCTCTGTTCGGTGCAGCTGGGGGAGCCCCTGCCTCCGGGGCCGTTTCTGGTTCTGCTGGTCAGCGGCGGCCACACCGAACTGGTGCGGGTCGATGGTCCCGGGCAGTACATCCGCCTCGGCCGCAGCCATGACGACGCGGCGGGCGAGGCCTTCGACAAGGTCGCCCGGCTGCTGGAGCTGGGCTATCCCGGCGGGCCGGCGATCCAGGCCGCCGCCCGATCCGGCGACCCCCGACGCTTCTCCCTGCCGAAGGGGCGTGTTTCGCGTCCCGAGGGCGGCTTCCATCCCTACGACTTCAGCTTCAGCGGTCTGAAGACGGCGATGCTGCGGCAGGTGCGGGCGCTGCAGCAGAGCGGTGATCCCTTGCCGGTCGCGGATCTGGCGGCGAGCTTCGAGCAGGTGGTGGCGGAGGTGCTCGTGGAGCGCAGCTGTCGCTGTGCCCTGGACGAAGGCCTCGGCACGCTGGTGCTCGTCGGTGGGGTGGCCGCGAACGCCCGACTGCGGGGGCTGCTGGCGGAGCGCTGCGGCCGCGATGGCCTGGTGTGGCGGCTGGCCCCCCTGGCCTACTGCACCGACAACGCCGCGATGGTCGGCGTGGCCGCCTGCCAGCGTCTGGCCATGGGGGCCCGCAGTCCGGCAGGGCTTGGGGTGGCCGCCCGATGGCCCCTCGAGCAGGCCGGCCGGCTTTACGAAACCGAGCCGTGCTTTTAAGCCCCTAGGCTGGACCTATCCCCGCTGGCACCCCCATGGCCCCAGCCGAACCGGAGTCCCCGGGCCAGGAGCCAGCCAGCCAGCCCGTGAGCCGAACCGAGCTGAACGCCTGGCGTCGGGGCTTCACCCCCCAGGCCGAGATCTGGAATGGCCGGCTGGCCATGCTCGGGCTCTCCGTCGGTCTGGCGGTGCTGCTGCTGGCCCGGCTGGCCATCCACTGAGGCCCAGGGGGGATCAGGTCCGTCCCCGCAGTGCCTGGGCCAGTTCGTTGGGCTTGAGGCTCTGGGCCAGGGCGTCCTCGCCGGTCACCGTCCCGGCCTCCACCAGGGCGAGAAGCGCCTGGTTGGAGGTCTGCATGCCATCGAAACGGCTGCGTTCCATGATCTCCTCGATCTCGTCCAGCTCGGCGCGCTGGATGTAGTCCTTGCAGGCGTCGGTGTTGATCAGGATGTCGTGGTACGCGACACGCTTGCCGTCGGTGGTCTTGAGCAGACCCTGGGAGATCACCCCCAGCAGCGCTTCCGAGACGGAACGGCGCACACTGTCCTGCTCGCTGGGGGGGTACATGCCCAGCACCCGCTCCACCGTCTTGATCGCGGAGTTGGTGTGCAGGGTGCCGAACACGAGGTGGCCGGTCTGGGAGGCCTCGATGGCGGTGGAGAGCGTTTCCCGGTCACGGATCTCCCCGATCAGGATCACGTCGGGATCCTCCCGCAGGGAGGCCCGCAGGGCGTTGTGGAAGACCTTGGTGTGGTGCCCCACTTCCCGGTGCCGGATCAGGGAGAGGCGGCTCTCGTGCACGAATTCCACCGGGTCCTCGATCGTGAGGATGTGGCGGCGCATGTGGGTGTTGATCCAGTCCACCATCGCGGCCAGGGTGGTGCTCTTGCCGGAGCCGGTGGGGCCGGTCACCAGCACCAGGCCCTTGGGGCGAGCGCAGAGCTCACTGAGCACCGGGGGCAGATTCAGTTCCTCGAGGGTGGCGATCTTCTGGGGGATCAGGCGAAGCACCATCGCGGGTCCCCGGAGGGAGTCCATCAGGTTGATCCGCACCCGCACGAAGGGGAAGGCGTGGGACCCGTCGTATTCCTTGTCGCGCAGGAACCGGTCGATCTCCGCCGGACTGAGCATTTCCTGCATCCAGCCGTTGAAGGTGGCCTGGTCGGTCACCGGCCAGCCGGTGCGGAGCATGTCGCCCCGGGCGCGGTAGCGGGGTTCCTCACCCACCCCCACGTGCACATCGGAATAGGTCCGCTCGTTCGCCAGCCGCACAAGGCCCTCGAGGCTCGGGGGCATCGGCCCGAAGGACTCGGAGCCCGGCTGCGCAGGGGTTGCGTTGCTCTCCGGGGGTGGACCCGGGAGGGGCTCGAGCCCGGAGGGTGCCGGGGGGGCCGGGCTCGGCAGCGGCGGGGGCGGCGCCTCGCCGGCAGGGGGGGGTGAGGGCGGAAACGGCGACGGGGGAAACGGCGACGTCGTCATGCACTGCACCCAATTCGGCACAAGTTTCGCGGCTCTGGCCCCATCTGTCAGCTCCCGGTGCGCTTCCTAGGATCCGCCGGTTCGCAGGGTCGTGTTGACCAAGCCCCTCATCAGCATCGTGCTGGGCACCAGGCCGGAAGCGATCAAGCTCGCACCGGTGATCCTGGCCTTCCAGCAGGCGGAGGACTTCAGCACGCGTGTGGTGCTCACCGGCCAGCACCGGGAGATGGTCACCCAGGTGATGGAACTCTTCGGCCTGACGGCCGACCACGACCTGGCCCTGATGGCCCCGCAACAGACCCTCACCCACATCACCTGTGCGGCGCTCCAGGGCCTGAAGGAGGAGTTCGCGCGCCACCGTCCCGATCTCGTCCTGGTTCAGGGCGACACGACCACGGCCTTCGCCTCGGCCCTGGCCGCCTTCTATGAGCAGATCCCCGTGGGGCACGTGGAGGCGGGCCTGCGCACCGACAACCTCTTCGACCCGTTTCCGGAAGAGGCGAACCGCCGCCTGATCTCCCAGCTGGCGCTGCTGCACTTCGCTCCCACCGAGCAGTCGGCGGCGAACTGCCGCGCCTCCGGGGTGATGGGGCGGATCCTCACCACGGGCAACACGGTGATCGATGCCCTGCTGCAGATGGCGAAGCAGGCTCCCACCTTGGCCATGCCCGGCCTCGACTGGCAGCGGCAACGGGTGATCCTCGCCACCGTGCACCGCCGCGAGAACTGGGGGGATCGCCTCACCGCCATCGGCCGTGCCTTTCTCGAGCTGCTGGAGCGCTTTCCGGATACGGCCCTGGTGCTTCCCCTGCACCGCAATCCCACCGTGCGGGAGCCGTTGCAGGCCCTGCTCGGCGCCCATCCGCGTGCCTTCCTCACCGAGCCCCTCGACTACGACCAGCTGGTGGCGGCCATGGGGGGCTGCACCCTGGTGCTCACCGATTCCGGCGGGCTCCAGGAGGAAGCCCCGGCCCTCGGCAAGCCCGTGCTGGTGCTCCGCCGCACCACTGAACGACCCGAGGCGGTGGAGGCGGGAACGGCCAGGCTGATCGGCACCGACACCGCCGAGATCGTGGCCGAGGCGTCCACCCTGCTCACCGATGCGTCCGCCTACGAGGCGATGGCGCGGGCCCACAATCCCTTCGGCGATGGACAGGCCAGCGGGCGGATCGTGCAGGCGGCCCGGGAATTCCTCAGGTCCCAGCGCGCCTGATCCCGGCTCAGCGCTTCTTCTTCGACCAGGGCGGCAGGTCGATGAACACCCGGCTGCCCGGCTCGAGACCGGAGATGATCTGGGTGTCCTTGCCGCTGCTGATGCCCAGTTCCACGGGCTGGAAGGTGGGCTGGCGGTCCTTGCCCACCAGCAGCACGCCCGGTCGGCCGTCCTCGGTGACGATGGCGACGGTGGGCACCAGGGTCTCGGCGCGGACCTGACCGGTCTGGAACCCCACGTCGGCGGTCATGCCGATGCGCAGATCCGGCTGGCGCTCGAGGAATTCCAGAACCACATCGAAGGAGGTGACGTTGTTCAGCTTCACGGCCCGGGGCGTGATCCGCTTCACCCGGGCCGCGAAGCGTCGGTCGGGGAAAGCGTCCACGCGGACGGTGGCGGGCTGGCCGAGCCGGATCCGACCGATGTCGTTCTCCGGCACCTTGGCCACCACTTCAAGGCCCTGGGCCAGCTCCACGATCGAGGAGCTGGTCGCCCCTGCGGTGGCGGACGCGGTGGTGGTGGGGGTCACGAAGGAGCCCGGATCGGCATAGCGCTGGCTGATCACCCCGGCGAAGGGGGCGCGCACGATCAGCTCAGCCTGCTCCACCCGGCGGGCTGCCAGGCGCTGGCGGGCGGCCTCCACGGCGGCCTGATCGACCAGGAAGGTGCTGCGCACGGCGTTGTAGTCGCTCAGGCTGATGGCGTTCTGGCGGTACAGACCCTCATTGCGCTCCAGCTCACTGCGGCTGCGCACCAGCTCCGCTTCGGCCGAGCGCAGCTGGGCCCTGAGTTCGTCGATGCGGTCAGCCAGATCGCCACTGTCCATGCGGGCGAGGGCCTGACCGGTCTGCACCTGATCGCCTTCCTCGACGAAGAGCTCCTCCAGAATCCCCTGGCGCTTGGGGCTGACATTGACGCGCTGCTCGGCCTCCAGTTCCCCCGAGGCGCTCACCACCCCGGGGAGTTCTCCGGATTTCGCCAGCACCGTGTAGGGCTGCAGGTTGGCGCTGGTGGTCGACCGCTGCCGTTGCCAGAGCAGCAACCCAGCGACCAGCAGCAGGGCGGCGGCGGCGCCCGCCCAGAGGCGACGCCTGCCACGCCAGAGCGGCCGTGGGGTCGTTGCCGCCACCACGGCTGGCGATGGCGTGGCCGCCGCCGCCGGTGGGGTCGGCCGGTGAGGGGTGAGAGTAGGAATCGGCCTGGCCTGTGCTGCACCCAGTTTCGCCGCTGGGGGCCGTGGGCTGCGGCCCGTAGATTCCTCCGATGCTCAAAGCCGGAATCGTCGGACTGCCCAACGTGGGCAAGTCGACCCTGTTCAACGCCCTGGTGGCCAATGCCCAGGCGGAGGCCGCCAACTATCCCTTCTGCACGATCGAGCCGAATTCGGGCGTGGTGTCCGTGCCCGATCCCCGTCTGGAGCAGCTGGCCGCCCTGAGCCGCAGCAAGGAGATCATCCCGACCCGGGTCGAGTTCGTGGACATTGCCGGGCTGGTGAAGGGGGCCAGTCAGGGGGAGGGACTGGGCAACAAGTTCCTGGCGAACATCCGGGAAGTGGACGCGATCGTGCACGTCGTGCGCTGCTTCGATGACGACGACGTGATCCACGTGGCCGGAAGCGTGGATCCGGTGCGGGATGCCGAGGTGATCAACCTCGAACTGGCCCTGGCGGATCTGGCCCAGGTGGAGAAGCGGCGTGAGCGCCTCAAGAAGCAGGTGCGCACCAGCAAGGAGGCCCAGCTGGAGGATGCCGTGCTGGAGCGGATTGAGGCGGTGCTCGAAGCCGGCGGTGCCGCCCGCACCGTGGCCCTGTCTGAGGAGGAGGCCGTTCTGGTCAAACCCCTGGGGCTGCTCACGGCCAAACCGATCATCTACGCCACCAACGTCAGTGAGGACGACCTGGCCAGCGGCAATGCCTTCGTGGCGGCCGTGCAGGCCCTGGCGACCCGGGAGGGGGCGGAGACGGTGCGGATCTCAGCCCAGGTCGAGGCCGAGCTGATCGAACTTCCGGAGGAGGATCGGGCTGAATTCCTGGAGGGACTGGGGGTCAGCGAGGGGGGGCTGCAGAGCCTGATCCGCGCCACCTACTCCCTGCTGGGTCTGCGCACCTACTTCACCACCGGCGAGAAGGAGACGCGCGCCTGGACCATCCGGTCCGGCATGACCGCGCCCCAGGCCGCCGGGGTGATCCACACCGACTTCGAACGGGGCTTCATCCGCGCCCAGACCATCGCCTACGCCCAGTTGCTGGAGGCAGGATCTCTGGTGGAGGCCCGCAACAGGGGCTGGCTGCGCAGCGAGGGCAAGGAGTATGTGGTGGCGGAGGGCGATGTGATGGAGTTTCTGTTCAACGTGTAGTCGGTGTAGTCGGTGTAGTCGTTCACGGCCTGGGTGTCGTCGTTCACCGTCCGGTCCACCAGCTGTCGAGGGTCGGATCAGCTGTCTGGCCGGGTCAGCCCTCTGGCCGGATCAGGCGCTGGAAGGCCCGCTGGCCTCCCGCGATCAGGTCGCCAGAGGTGCGGGCTTTGGAAAAGTAATAGCCCTGCTGATTGGTGATGCCGAGGCCCAGGAGCAGCTGGGAGATCTCCCGGGTTTCCACACCCTCCGCCACGACTCCCAGGTTCATGCGCCGGGCGAGGCCGGCCACCAGCGTGACAACCCGCATGGCGTTGGGGTCCGTCTGAAGCGAGCCCACGAAGGCTTTGTCAATCTTCAGTTCGCTGGGTTGCAGGGTGATCAGGCGCATGAGAGAGGAGTGGCCGGTGCCGAAATCATCAAGGGAGAGTTGCATGCCTGAGGCCCGAAGAAACTCAAGGTTCTGTTCGGTTGTGTGACCCATTTCCATCACGGACTGTTCGGTGATTTCCAGGGTGACTCGCTCGGGTTGAACCAGCTGGGAGTTCAGCAGATTCAGAATCGTTTGTCCCATGTCGGGGTGGCTCAGAAGCCTGCCGCTGATGTTCAGAGCCAGGCGGGGCTCCCCACCCAGGCTGGCCCGAATCGAGGCATAGCCCCGGGCGGCGAGCACGATCAACTCGAGGCCCAGGGGGAGGGTCAACCTGTAACGGTCGGCAATGTCGAGCAATACATCCGGGGGAATCTCGCCGAGTTCGGGATGGGTCCAGCGGACGAGGGCTTCCACGGCATGGAGGCCCTTGCCGACTTCAACGATGGGCTGGTAGAGAATGCGAAGATCATGCCTGCTGAGGGCAGTCTGGAGATCTGCGAATAGCTTGTAGCTGTCAAGTTCATGTGGGTTCGTTGATATATCGAAGACTGAGATCCGGCTTTCAATCTGTTTCTTGGCCTGATACATTGCAGCGTCCGAGCGCTGAATGGCCGCGGCGGGGTCTGCTTCCTGGCTGTCCACCAGGGTGATGCCGATGCTGAGGCTGATCGGCAGCATCATTCCGGCGATGTTCATGGGCTCGTTGAGGGTCTCCGTGAGCCGACTCGCGAACTGGTAGGCCTGGGCTTTGAGATTTGCCTCGCTTTTGTCTTCGATGGCGGAGAGGTCCATGATCATCGCGAATTCATCGCCGCCATAGCGGGCAATGAAGTCTTCCTTTCGGGAGATCTCGCGCATGCGATCCGCCACGGCCATCAGGGCTGCGTCGCCTACATGGTGGCCGTAGGTATCGTTGATCATCTTGAATTTGTCCACGTCAATGAACATGATCACGAACGACGTGTTCCTGCGTCGGGATTGTTGGGATTCGATCTCCAGCCGTTCAAAGAAGTAGCGTCTGTTCGGCAGGTCGGTCAGCGAGTCGAACAACGCCAGGGCCCGGGCCGTGCTCAGGAAACGCTCGTAGCGGGCGGCGACCTGGGTCATCTTGTGCTCCACCTGGGCGGAGAGGTGGCGGCTCCGCGGCGGTGGGCCTTCGATCGATACCCCCGAGCTGCCGAACAGCCTGGCCATCACCTCGTCTTCGACCGGCTGGCTTCGGGACGGGTTGTCGGAGTGGCCGAGCTTCTCGAGCAGGAGGTCCAGCTTGCGGCTGGTGCGGCGGATCCGGTGGCTGGCCATGCGCTCGGCCCGGTAATGGAGCAAGCGGCGGCGCCGATGTTCCAGCATGGGAATGGCCCGCGCGCCGAGGATGGCCGCCAGGATCAGGCTGCCGATGGCGAGATCCGGCAGCAGTGAGCGCTGATCGAGCCTGGGCAGAGGGGGCTCCACCAGGGCCAGGACCCTGCCATCTGGAGCGGAGATGGTCGGTGCCACGGTCCGTGCCGCCTCCAGGAGGGGCAGGGTGATCGCTCCGGGCTGGGGCGTTGCCTGCCAGCGCAGTCGGCTGGCCAGGGCCTGACGCAGGCCGCTCTCCCCATCGCCGCTGCGTGCCCCCCCATGGATGGGGCGCAGGATCGCCAGGGTGCCGGGGCCATCACCAGCGGACCGGTTGGGGCTGACGGGGGCCAGCACCCCCAGCTGGATCCGCCGGTCGCCGACGGCACAGGCGATCGGGACGACCCCAGGGTTCCGGCTGGCTTTGAGTCGCTCCTGAACGCAGCGCAGGCTCTCCGGTCGGGGGGCGGGGGCGGTGTCCCCCGGCCGTACCGCCAGCCGCAGCTCCTGGGAAGGGGAGAACAGGAGCAGCTCATCGCGGGGATGCATCCCACCGGATGTGCGCAGTTGCTCGACCACGCTCTCGGTTCCCCCACCGCTCAGCGCCGCTCCGAGGGGTTTCCAGCCCGTCAACGTTGCCGCCGAGGTCCGCAGCGAGTGGAGCGAGAGATCGACGAGGGAGAGGATCGCCTCGTCTTCCTCGCTGTGGCGGTGACGTTCCTGGAGGAAGCGGAGCCCTGCCACGGTCGCCAGGGTGATGCCCAGCATCAGCACGCCACTGGGAATCTTCCGGCGCTGGGCGGTCCTGGATCTTCGTCGTTCCTCCTTGATCCAGGACCGCAGCAGGCCGGGGGTTCTCATCCGGCCTGCCCCACCGATGCAGGAGCCCTCAAGGCCATGGGGATGGAGCTCTGCAGGGCGTCGGGCTCTGGCATCGCGCCTGGGATCGGAAGGCTTCGGTTTGTGAAGGCTGTCGGCTCAGTGTGCCCCGCCCGTCCCGCCGGTGCCAGAGCGGCTGGGGCAGGAGGGGCGTGCTGCCAGGGATCACACACGGTCGGTCGGCTGCACCGCGGCGGGCATGACCCGATCGGTGAACCAGATCGGCGAGAATGCCTCCAGATGCGGTGGACACCATGAGCCAGCACCCCGACGCCTCTGCGGCCCCCGGTCCGTCAGCCGATCACCCTCACAACTTCGACGTCCAGAAGGAGCTGCACCAGAAGATCCGCAACGACCCGGACTACGACGACTGGGAATACGGCACCGAGCCTCTGCCCCACGAGGCCTGGGCCCTCAAGCAGCCTCCGGCCTCGGCCTGATCTGCCTGACCAGGAGCTGACCCCCCAGGCAGAGGGCGGTCATCGTCAACCAGATCCCCAGCCCATGGCCGTAACGATCGAGGGCCAGGCCGGCCAGCAGCGGTGCGCTGAAGGCACTGATGGCAAAACACTGGGAGAACAGGGCCATGGCCAACCCCTGATGGTCCAGGGGCGTGAGTTCGATCACGGCTTCGGTGGCGATCGGCAGGAAGGCGGCCTCGCCCAGGGCCAGGGGGAACTGGGCGAGCACCACCAGGCCCAGCCCATGGGGGCTCAGGGCGGAGAGACCGAGCAGGGCGGTGCCGATCGCGAAGCAACCCAGGCTGATCCCCAACCCCAGCCCCACCGGACGCCTGGCCAGGGCCTGGCCGACCGGCCACTGGATCACCACCAGCAGCCCCAGCTGCAGGCCGATCAGCAGGGCCCCCACACTTTCCGGCAGGGCCTGGCGCTCCATTCCTCCCCGCACGAGGTCCAGGGGGAGCGCGCTCTGCATCAGCGCCGGCAGGGCGGTGGCCAGCAGGGCAACGGCCAGCACCGGCAGCAGGGGGGGCAGCCAGGTGCCCCAGGCCACCGAGGCTGTCCTCCCTTCCGCCCGCAATGGCGCAGGAAGCGGGCGGAGCAGCAGCAGCAGCACCATGGCGCTCAGGCACAGCATGTCGACCAGGTAGATGCCCCGGAGGCGATCCGCGGCGGCCAGCAGGGCGCCCAGCAGCGCCCCGGCCGCGATTCCCGCCGCATCGGCGCTGCGCACCAGGGCATACCCCCGGGCTGAGGGAATCGGCGCTGGCCCCTGGCGGCAGCTCAGGGGTACGGCCAGCTCGATCGCCGGCCAGTACAGCCCCATGGCGATCCCGAGCAGCAGCTGCCCCTGCAGGTAGCTGCCGAACGTCCGGGCGGCGAACAGGTGGCTGTCGGCGACGAGGGCGGCGAGCGCCGCCAGCAGCACCGGCACCGAGCAGTTGAGCCCCCGATCCAGCAGCCAGCCGCTCAGGAACCGTCCCACGGTGCCGGCCAGGGCCGCCAGGGCGAGCCCCTGGGTCACGCTCGCCGCGCTGAAGGCTTCCTGGTGAAAGACCATCGGCGTCAGGTAGAGGACTCCACCGGCTCCGATCGAGCCCACCAGCCGCACGAGGGCCACTTCGCGCAGCGGCGCGGGAAACTGGAACCACCAGCCCGCCAGTCCGGGCTTCTCCCTCCTCGCCGGATCGGCTGTTGCCACAACGCGCTTGCCGCCTTTTCGGGGTCGTGGCCAGTCTGCTGGTGCTGCTCCCCCCGCTGTTGCCGTCGCCCGGACGGGCGGCCCAGGAGCTGGTCGTGGGGCTCGACGGGCTGGAACTCCCCCTCGACCTCGACGAACTGGAAGCCTGGACCGGCGCGGCAAGCCGGGGCTCCACCCCCCTCGCCCTCTGGCTCAACCTGCTGGAGCCCCAGGCGCGGGTCGGATTGGTCCGCCTGCTGCGGGCCCCGCTGCTGCGGGATCGGAGCTTCGGCGTGCAGCTGCTCAACAGCTGGACCGGGGAGCAGATGCTGCGGGAGGTGGGCGGCCTGCTCACCACACCGGAGGGGGACAACACGGCCGTGCTGCTGATGGCCACCCTGCGGCAGCTGCTGGAACGCCAGGACACCATCACCACCCTCGATCTGCTGCAGGCCCTCCCGCCCAGGCGCCTCAACCTGCGGATCGATGGTCTGCTGGATCTGGCCGGCCAGTGGCGCCAGCAACTGAAGCTCCAGGACGAGGCCATCGCCCAGCTGCGGCGTCTGCCGTTGCCACGCCGCCAATCCCGCACGCTTGTGCTGGGCCGCCAGCGGGTGGGGGTCCCCCTGCGGGTCCAGCTGGCGGTGGCCCATCGCCCCTCCCCCCTCCCCCTGGAGATCTGGCCGGCCCGCCGTGCCAAGGCGGGGCCCTGGCTGCTGCTGATGCCGGGCCTCGGCGGCAGCACCACCCAGCTCAGCTGGTTGGGTGCGGCCCTGGCCGAGCGCGGCTGGCCCGTGGTGGTGATCGAGCACCCCGGCAGCGATGAACGGGCCGTCAAGGCCTCCCTGGCAGGGGAGGGTCCGCCCCCCGGTGCCGAATCCCTGCCCGCCCGGCTGGCGGATCTGCAGGCCGTGCTGGCGGCACGGCGGGATGGGCAGCTCCCGCCCCTGGGCCCCGAGCCGGCCGGGGAGCAGGGGATGGTGCTGATCGGCCACTCCCTCGGCGGCCTGGCCGCGCTCATGGCCGCGGGCATGGTTCCGGAGCGGGGGCTTTCCGAGCGCTGCGACCAGGCCCTCTCGTCCCTGCCGCTGACCAACCTCTCCCGCCTGCTGCAGTGCCAGCTGCCGGACGTGATGGGCGACGGTGCCCGGGCGACCTTCCCGGTGAGCGGCTCCGCGCTCCCGGATGCCATCCCCCTGCGGGGGGTGATCAGCTTCAACGGTTTCGGCAGCCTGCTGTGGCCCAGTCGCGGTCTGGCCGACCTCGAACTGCCGGTGCTGCTGGTGGGCGGCAGTCTGGATCTCGTCACCCCCCCGGTCACCGAGCAGCTGGCCCTGTTCGTCGGCAATCGCCATCCGCGCAGCCGCCTGGTGCTGGTGGAGGGGGGGAGCCACTTCTCCCCCGTGCGGATCGATGGTGACGGGGATGCGCTGTTCCACCTCGGGGACCAGCTGGTGGGGGTCGAACCGCAGCGGGTCCAGGAACTGCTGCTCACCGTCACCATCGAGTTCCTGGAGGGTTGGCAGCATCCGACCCTGCTCTCGCCGCAGCGCCGGGTCCACAACGGTGTCACCGCCTACGTGCTGGACCGGACCCAGGCCCAGCGGTGGTTCTCCACGCTCCCCTGAGCCCGGTCGGGGCCTCAGAAGCGGATGCGGGGATCGAGCAGGGCCACCAGCAGGTCCACGGTCACCGTGACCAGCACCACCAGGGCGGCCACCACCACCACGATCCCCTGCACGAGCGGGTAGTCCCGCTGGCTGATGGCCTCCTGCAGCCGGAAGGCGATGCCCGGCCAGGAGTAGGTGACCTCGATCAGCAGGGCACCGCCGATCAGGGAGGCCACGGTGATCCCCGTGATGGTGAGCACCGGCAGCAGGGCGTTGGGCAGGGCGTGGCGCAGCACCACCCGGGCTTCGCCCAGGCCGCGGCTGCGGGCCGCCTCCACGTAGTCGCTGCTCAGGGCGCGGCGTAGGTTCAGCCGCAGGGCGTTGGCGAAGATGCCGCTGAGCAGCAGACCCAGGGTCCCGGCCGGCAGCACGAGATGGCGCAGGGTGCCGGCCAGGAGCTTCCACTGCCCGGTGGCCAGGCCGCTGCGCAGACTGTCGAGCAGATAGAACCCGCTGCCCTCCGGGGGCAGGAGGGTGGGGGGGAACCGCCCGCCAACGGGCAGCCAGCCGAGCCAGACCGCGAAGATCAGCTGCACCACCATCGCGGCCCAGAAGGGGGGCAGGGCGTAGGTGCCGATGCCGTAGAGGCGTCCCGCCAGATCCAGCTTCCCCTCCGGGCGGGCGATGCCCGAGAAGCCCACGGCCAGACCCACGACGGCGGCCAGCAGCAGGGCGACGCTGCCGAGCTCGAGGCTGGCGGGCAGGGTCTGGCGGATGATTCCGGTGACCGGTTCCTGGTTGGTGAGGGAGGTTCCCAGATCGCCGCGCAGCAGGTCGATCAGGAACTGGCCGTACTGGTGCCAGAGGGGCTGGTCCAGGCCGAGGCGGCTGCGCAGGGCCGCGCGGGCGGCCTCGGGAGCCCGGGTGCCGAGCAGGGCGTCGATCGGATCCCCAGGGGCCAGGCGCAGCAGCAGGAACACCAGGGTGGCGATCAGCCAGAGCATCACCGGGGCCAGCGCCAGGCGGGCGGCCAGGTACTGGAGCAGGGCGTTGCGCCGGCTCATGGCCGTGTCGGCTCCCGCCGCAGCTCCTGCAGCACCGCGCGCCCGGAGCCGTCAAAGCGGGGCTGGCTCACCTGGCGCTGCGACCAGGCGCGGGGCGCCACCAGCCACACCGGCACGTAGGGGTTGGCGGCGGCGGTGAGACGTTGGATCCGCTGCAGCACGGCCCGCCGCTCCTCCCCCCGGCTGGCGGCACCGCGCTGCAGCTCTGCCTGCAGACCGGGGCTGGCCCAGAAGCTGCCGCTGGCGGCGCTGGCCCCTTCCAGGCAGCGGTCGCCCTCCTCCCTGTCGCAGGCGAGCAGGGGCACGAGGTAACTGTCGGCGTCGGGGAAGTCCCCCATCCAGTCGAGCAGGATCAGGGTGAAGGCCCCCTCGCCGAGCTGGCGGTAGGCGGTGGTGGACTCCATCCCGCTCACCTCGAGCTCCACGCAGTCGCCGAGATCTTCCCGCAGCTGGGCCTGCCAGGTGAGGGCGAAGAGGCGATCGCTGGGGATGTTCGAGCGGAAGGTGAGCGGCAGTGCCAATGTCTTGCCCTGGCAGTAGCCGGCCTCCCGGTAGAGGCTCCGGGCCCGCTCGGGGTCGTAGCTGACCCAGGCGGTGGGTTCGGCCCCCGGCAGGCTGGGAGGCACCAGGTCCCGCAGGGGGGGGCGCAGACCCAGGGTCACCCGTTCACTGATGGTGCGGCGATCGAGGCTGTAGGCCACGGCCTGGCGCAGCTTCGGGTCGTCGAGGGGCGGCTGGTCGGTCAGCAGGGTGAGGTAGCTGATCTCCAGGGCGGGCCCACTGCCCTCCCGCAGCAGTCCCTGGCGGGCGCGGCGTCGCAGGTCGGCCTGCTGGTCGATCTCCAGGCTGGTGGAGAGCAGCACGTCCACCTCACCACTGGTGAGGGCTCCGAACAGGGCCGTGGAGTTGCTCAGCGAGACCAGGTCGATGCCGGCGTTGGCGGGCTTCGGCCCCCAGTAGTCCGCGAAGGGCTCGAGCCGTTGCTGCTGGTCGCTGAAAAAGGTGAGCCGGTAGGGGCCGGTGCCCACGAAGCGCTCGTTCAGCAGGCGGCGGCCATGGTCGCGGTAGGCGGTGGGGGAGAGCGGCGTGAGGTTCACGGCACTGAGCAGCTCGGCCAGGGCACCGAAGGGGCGCTTGAGCTGGAGTTCGAGGGTGTGGGGGCCCACGGCCCGCACGCCGCTGACCCGATCGCCCAGGAGGTAGCTGAGCTTGCCGATGGCGAGGAAGCGCTCCAGCGTGAACACCATGGCCGCCGCATCAAAGGGCGTGCCGTCGTGAAAACGCACGCCCCGCCGCAGCTCCACCCGGGCTGTCAGGCCGTCGCCACTGAGTTCGGGCAGGCCGACTGCCAGCCGGGGTTCGATGCTGCCGTCGGGCGCGATGGCGTAGAGGGGATCCCCGATGGCGCTGAGCACCTGCATGGCCCCGAAGGTGTAGGCCCCGGCCGGATCGACGCTGTCGATGCGGTTCCGGCTGGCGACGACCAGCCGGTTGCCGGCCGTCGGACGGGGAAGGCATCCCGTCAGGACCAGCCCGGTGGCCAGGACCAGCCCGGTCGCCAGGGCCAGCCTGGTGGCTTCGGCCAGGAGCCGGGCGCGGCGACCCGGGGCTCGCCGGGGAGGAGTCAGGCGCAGAACCCGGCGCAAGGGATGTCGCTCAGCGGACGGCGACCATTCAAGAGCGGTGGGGTCTGGCGGGCCGGATCTGCTGCAGGGAAATTTCAAAGACCTCGGAGCCCTGGCGGGCGAGGGGCCAGCGCCGCAGCCAGCAGCGGTCGTGGCGATCATCCACGCCGATCACCTGGTAGAGCTGCTCATCCGAGTCCAGGTGAACGCACTCCCCCTGGTTGGGGGTGCTGGTGGGGCTGGTGCTGCTGCAGGTGATGACCGTCATGGTGCGGTTTGGCGGAGGGGGCGGCGTCGCTGACGTTGAGGAGAAGGGCGTGGAGCTGATGGGGAAGGATCTGCCGGAATGGTGCGGCCCGATCAGCGGTAAAAATGTTTGCTGCGTTACAGAACGCGGTCCGGATGCGAAGACGGCGATAAACGCGGTTTCTTAAGGATATCTCCGGATCTTCCTCCACTTTGCCCCCTGGAGCCGCCCCGGCGCCAGGGGTGCGTGATTGGCAGAGCTGATCACCGCGATCAGCCCGGCGGCGGGATCGGCCCGTCGATCACAGCGTACGCAGGCAGGCCGCCACCGACGCCACCTCCGGCAGGACGGCGATGGCGTTCAGGGCCCGGCGGAAGTCGGCCTCGAGGACTTCGTGGGTGATCACCACGATCTCGGCGGCTTCGCTGTCCGCCTCGAACTGCACGATCGACTGGATCGAGACCCCCGCCTGACCGAAGCAGGTGCCGATCTTGCCGATCACTCCGGCCTGATCGGTGGTGCGCAGGCGCACGTAGTTGCGATGGGTGGTGCAGGCCCCATCCACCAGGGCGCACTGGCGCCAGCTGCCGGCGGCCAGCAGCGGATCGACGCCGCCGCCGGGGTGGCCCCCGGTCGCCTGTCGGATGCCGGCGATGTTGAGGATGTCGGCCACCACCGCCGAGGCGGTGGGACCGGCGCCGGCGCCGGGTCCGAAGAACATCACCTCACCCACCGGGTCCGCCTCCACCAGGATGGCGTTGTTGACCCCGTTGACGCCGGCCAGTGGATGGCTCCTGGGCAGCAGGGTGGGATGGACCCGCACATCCAGCAGCTGGAGGCCGCTGGGCGGCTGCTTCGCCGGGACGGCCGGGGCGTCCACCAGCTGGGCGACGGCCAGCAACTTCACCACGAAGCCCAGCTGGGCCGCATAGCTCACATCGCGGGCGTCCAGCCGATCGATGCCCTCGGTGGGAATGGCCTCCCGCGGCACCGGGCCGCCGTAGGCCAGCCCGGCCAGGATGGCGATCTTGTCTGCGGCATCGCCACCTTCCACGTCGGCCGCCGGATCGGCCTCGGCGTAGCCGAGCTTCTGGGCCTCGGCCAGCACCTCGGCGTAGTCGGCCCCTTCCGCCGCCATGCGGCTGAGGATGTAGTTGGTGGTGCCGTTGATGATGCCGCTCACCCGCTGGATGCGGTTGCCGCCGAGCGACTGCTTGAGGGGTTCGATGATCGGGATCCCCCCGCCCACGGCCGCCTCGATCAGCACGTACACGCCGCGGGCCGCCGCCGCCGCCCCGATCTCTTCGCCGTAGCGGGCGATCACCGCCTTGTTCGCGGTGACCACCGATTTGCCGGCGGCGATCGCCCGCAGGATCAGGGAGCGGGCGGGTTCGAGGCCCCCCATCACCTCCACCACGATGTCGATGTCCGGGTCGTCCACCACGGCATTCGGGTCGCTGGTGAGGATCTCCACCGGCAGGGGGACGGCCCGGGGGCGGGTCAGGTCCCGCACGGCCACGCGTCGCAGCTGCAGGGCCGCCACCAGCGGATGGCGCCCGGCGGGGGTGGTCAGGATGCCGGCCACACCGGCTCCCACCGTGCCCATCCCGAGCAAGCCGATGCCGATGGTCATGCTCTGGATTCCCGCACTGCGGGGATCCTAGAAATCAGGCGGCCAGGGCCTTCGCCTGGGCCTGCATCAGCCGCAGGATGTTGAGGAAACCGTTGGCCCGCGAAGGGGTGAGACTGGCCTGCAGGCCGGTCGCGGCGATGAAGCCGGGGTCGATGGTGGCGGCCTGTTCGGGGGAGAGCCCTTCCAGCCCCTCGATCAGCAGGGCCAGCAGGCCCTTGGTGATGGCGGCATCGGAGTCCCCCAGCCAGTGCAGCTTGCCCTCCCGGAGCTGGCCCACGACGTAGACCTGGGAGACGCAGCCCTTCACCTTGAAGGCGTCGTTGCGGAACTCCTCCGGGAGAGGCTCGAGCTTCTTGGCCAGCCAGAGCACGTATTCGTAGCGCCGCCTCGGGTCCGTGGTGCTGGCCAGCCTGGCGACGATGCGATCCAGGGCCGGACTGCCGGTGGGCCCAGGCGTGGAATCGGCCATCTAGCGGCGACGTCGCAGCGCCAGCATGCCGGCGGCTGTGCCGCTCAGGCCGAGCAGCCAGCCGGTCACGCCGGCTGGGTTGCTGAGGGAGCCCTGCACCGCCCGGCTGAGCACCGGGCTGCTCGCCGTGGGCTCGGTGCCCGGGAGCTCCAGATAGTCGCGGTGGCCGGGACCGCGGTCAACCTGCACCTCCCAGGCGGAGCCGGCATCGGCCGGCAGGCGGAAGCGCAGCCTGCCCGTGGCATCGGTGCGCCCCACCTCAATCGGCTCGCCCCCCGGAGGCACCAGGCGCACCACGGCATCGTCCGCGGGTTCCCCACTCCCGAAGCGGCTCTCGAGCAGGAGCTCATCGTTGAGGGCGGTGACCCGATCGAGGCTGCTCTCGATGGCGTGGGCGCGGACCGGCGCAGCCGTGCCGATCACGCCAAGGATCAGGGCGGCCGCCGACAGGGCGGTGCAGGTGAGCGCACCCGCAAGTGTGCGGGCCATGGGCTGCTGGGATTCCATGGACTGCTGGGATTCCGTGGGCTGCACGGTGAGCTGCAGGGACAGGTTAGGGACGGGGAGCGGCCGAGGAGCGGATTCAGGAATCCTTCCAGCGACTTTCGCGCGTCTTGCCGGCCTGCACCATCCGCACCATCGAGCTCACCATCATCGAGAGCGCGTCATGGACGTCGCCGCGGCCCGCCAGTTCCGACGCCAGCACGCGATCGGCGGCGCAGGGGGCCGCGCTGGGGCTGGAGACAGGGCTGGACAGGGAGCCGGGTACGGACAGGTTCACAGGCCAGCGCTGGAGCATTCCAGGGATCTTCGCAAATTCCACGGCCTGGCCAGGGGCGGCACCAGGGTTTGTCAAGGTTCGTCGCGGAGCGCGCCGCGGCCCGCCTCCCCAGAGGAACCCGCGCCGACCAGGCCCAGGCCCTGCTCGCTGATCCAGCCATCGAACGGCACGTCCCAGGCTTCGCGCGGCAGCCGCGGCGTGAGACAGCCGGCCGGCAGCACGGCCAGGGCGGGGACCCGACGCCAGCTGAGCTGGCCGCGCAGGCGGTCGTACCAGCCGCCGCCGTAGCCCAGCCGCACACCCTGCGCATCCATGGCCAGGGCGGGCACCAGCAGCAGCTGCAGGGCACTCGCCGCCAGGTTGCCGGCGGCTGGGGGCGGCGCCGGGATGCCGCAGGCGTCGCGCTCGAGGGGCTCGCCCGGCTGCCAGGGCCGGTACAGGAGCCGGCCATCGTCGATGGCCGGCAGGGCGAGGCGGACCGGCCCGAAGCCGGGCGCGGCCAGGGTTTCCCGTAGGTCGATCTCCCCCTCGAGGGGCCAGTAGATGCCCAGCCGACCCTCACCCCGCAGCAGGCCGGGCAGCAGCCGTTGCACCTGGGCGATCACCGCGCCCTCCGCATGGCTGAGCAGCCGGCGGCGCCGGGCCCGGAAGTGACGTCGCAGGTCCGCCTTCCGGGCTGCGTCCAGGCCCCCCTCCCTGCCCATGCCGTCAGCGCTGGAACCAGCCGGTGAGGGCGGCTGCCAGGGCGTCGGCGGCATCGTCCGGGCGCGGGGGCACTTCGAGTTCCAGTTCCCGCATCACCGCCTCCAGCACCTCGGGCTTGTCGGCATGGCCGTTGCCGGTGAGGGCCTGCTTGATCTGCATGGGGGGGATCTCCACGATCGGGATCCGGAACCGGGCCAGGGTCATGATGATCACCCCGCGGGCCTGCACCACCGCGATCGTGGTGCTGGAGCGGTAGAAGAAGAACTTCTCCACCACCGCCAGATCGGGGCGCCAGGTGCGCACCAGCACCCGCAGATCGCTGGCGATCTCCACCATGCGCTCACCCTCCCCCCGCCCGGCGTCGGTGCGGAGGATGCCGCAGTCGAGCAGGCGCTGGCTCGGCAGCCCAGCCTGGCCAGGCGGGGCTGCCTCGATCACCCCGTAGCCGACCCGGGCGAGACCGGGATCGATGCCCAGGATGCGCACGGGTACGCCGCGGCCTCAGGCGGCCAGGGCCAGTTCGAACTGGCTCCGGTCGCCGGAGTCGGCCCGATCGAACACCTTGCAGAACACCTTCACGACGCGGTCGCCCGAGTCGATCTGCTCGAGGGGGTCCTTGCGCAGGCGGTGGCGGAGGCAGCAGGCGGCCACGCGGGCCACGTCGTCTTCACTGACCTCGGTGCGTCCCTCGAAGGCCGCCAGGGCCCGGGCGGCCCGGTTGGTCACGATGTCGCCGCGCAGGCCATCGACATCGAGCTCGCCGCAGATGGCGGAGATGCGCAGCCGGAGGTCATCGTCGATCTGCACCTGGCCGAGGCGGTTCTGGGCCTCCACCACCCGGGCCTGCAGGCCATCCTGGGTCGCCTGCACGGCGGTGTTGAAGCCGTCGGGGTCGTTGTCGAAGGCGGTGCGCTGGTCCACCACCTGCACCCGCAGCTCCGGATCGCGCACGGTGCGCACCTCCACGCTCATGCCGAAGCGATCCAGCAGCTGGGGACGGAGTTCGCCCTCCTCGGGGTTGCCGGAGCCGATCAGCACGAAGCGCGCCGGGTGGCGCACGCTCACACCCTCCCGTTCCACGGTGTTCCAGCCGGAGGCGGCCGAGTCGAGCAGCACATCCACTAGGTGGTCGTCGAGCAGGTTCACCTCATCGACGTAGAGCAGGCCCCGATTGGCCTTGGCCAGCAGGCCTGGCTCGAAGGCCCGCACCCCCTCGCTGAGGGCCTTCTCGATGTCGATGGTGCCGCAGAGGCGATCCTCGGTGGCACCCAGGGGGAGGTCCACCATCGGCACCTGGCGCTTCTCGGTGGGCAGCTGCTCGCCGTGCTCCAGCCGCTGACGCACCTCGGCGCTCTGCAGATCGGGATCGTCGGGAGAGCTGTTGTAGGGATCGCCGGCCACGACGTCGATGTCGGGCAGCAGATCGGCCAGGGCCCGGATCGTGGTGCTCTTGCCCGTGCCCCTGTCCCCCATGATCATCACCCCGCCGATGCGGGGGTCGATCACGTTCAGCAGCAGGGCCAGTTTCATCTCCTCCTGACCCACGATGGCGGTGAAGGGGAAGACCCGGCGCTTGCGGGCTTGCGTCACGGTTGGCTGCTGGCTGGGGTCGGTGGGGATTGTTTCACAGGCAACAGGCTGAGCACCTGGGGTGGCGTGGCATCGGCCGGGTAGATCAGCCGCACCCGCAGCTGGCGCTGGGCCCCCGGGGCCAGGGTCACCGTGCCGAGGGCCGGACCGGGCTCCCCGGCCCGCTGCACCAGATGGAAGCGGCGGCGGCGGCTGGGTCGGCCGGCGGGGCCGTCCAGGCCGCTCACCTCGATCGGGCCGCGGAACATCACGGCCCGGGCCGGGGTGGCGTTGAAGCGCAGGCCGCCGGCCTGCTGGTCGGTCTTGAGCGGGGATTCCAGGGCCAGCTGCAGAGCCACCGGCTGCGGGCCGTCGTTCCGCAGCGGGATCGTGAGGTCGTACTCGACGCCGTAATTGCCGTGGGCCGCCCAGGCGGTGCCGGGGTAGAAGGCCTGGAGTTCGGCGGTCTGCACCTGGCCGGTGCCGAGGCTGCCCCGTTCCAGGGAGGCGATCGGCCACGAGATCGGTGCCCGGCCCGCGCTCAGCCACGGCTTGCCCGGATCGGTGATCGTGCCCTTCCAGGTGCTGCCGATCTGCACCCCGCTGACGCGGGAATAGATGATCCGGCCGCTGGCACCGCGGGGGGTCGGCTGGTGTTCCTTGGGGCTGAGGTCCCCATCCAGCAGGCGGGGCCAGGTGTCGGGCGGCGGGGGCGCATCGTCCGCTCCGAAGGCGGCGAGGGTGGCCAGGCTGACCGGCCCGCTGCTGACCAGCCGCAGTTGCAGGTTGCGGCCGTTGAGCAGGGGATCGAGACCGCGCACCGGCAGGGGCAGCACCAGCAGGGTGGTGGCACTGCCGGCCGGCAGCGTCCACTGCTGGGGGATCTCACGGCTCGGCGTCCTGGCCAGCAGTTCGGTGGCCACCCGGCTGCCCGGGCCGGCGTAGGCCGGCGTGGTGGTCTCCGCCAGCAGGGGCGGCAGGGGCAGGAAGGGTGCGCCGGCCATGGCCGGGTCCAGGGACTGGGACAGCGCCGTGGACCCGCCGAGCAGTTTGAGGGTCACCGGCTGGTTCCCCCGCGGCTGCGCCACCACCGCCAGCCAGAGGGTGGAGTCGAGGGTCTCCGGCTTGCCGGCGTAGACGTGGTGGCTGAACAGGTCGAAGCGTCCGCTGAGCGGCACGTCCAGGTGGGCGGCCGGCACCGGCCGTCCCTGGCCGGGGAAGGTGGAGAGCAGGATCCCCGGCCCGGTGATCAGTTCCGGGTTGTTGTCGTTCACGACCAGCAGCCGGTCGAGTCCCCCCGGCAGGGGGGCCACGGTCTGGGACCGCAGCACGGGCGCGGGGGAGGAGGGGGCGGGCTGCCCCCAGGCCGGCGCCAGGAGCAGCAGCGATCCCGTCGCGGCGAGCAGGGGCTTGAGGCGGGGGGTCATGGGCGGCCTACCAGGGTTTTGGCGACTTCGGCCGCCATGGCGCGGATGAGGTCGGTGGAGCGGGGGTCGTTGAACGGACCCTTGACCATGAAGGCCGCCACGGCCCGCTGGCCGTTGGGCAGCTGGATCAGGGCGGCATCGGCATAGGCGATGCCGATGTCACCGGTCTTGTTGTAGACGGTGATCCCGTAACTCAGCAGCTCGCTGTCGGGATCGGCCGCGTCCTTGCCCAGCCCCTGCAGCATCCCCAGGGGGATCAGGGTGTTGGTGCGGGAGGTGCCCATGATTTCCCGGAACAGGTCCCGGGCGCGGGGGCTCAGTTTCTCGCCCGTGTCCACCAGGGCGATGGAGCGGGCCAGATCCCGGGAGCTGGTCGTGTTGGTGCCTTCGAGGTCCGGCAGCCAGTTGTTGACCACCGTGGCCTGGAGTCCCAGGGTCTGGAAGTGGGCATTGAGCTTGGTCTTGCCCCCCAGGCGTTTGATCAGCAGGTTGGTGGCGCTGTTGTCGCTGACCCGGATCATCTCGGTGGCGGCCTCGAAGAAGGGGAACCGGGTCCCGATCGGTTTGTTCGCCATCCAGCCGGCGCCGCCGCCCACCACCTCCTTGGTGAGGGGCAGGGGCTCGTTCCAGCGGAGCCTGGCGGAGTCGAGGTCTTCCAGGCCGGCGAGCAGGATCGGGGTCTTGATGGAGCTCGCTGCCGGCAGGGGCAGATCGGGCTGCAGCTGGGCATAGCGCCCGTCATCGAGCACGAGCATGAAGCCGCTGACCTTGAGGTCCTTCTGGGCGGCGGCCAGGCGAGCCCAGCTCTGGCTGAGGGCCGGGAGTTCCTTGCGGGGCTCGAATCGACCCAGATCCAGGGTCTTGGCCGGGAGGGAGGCCGCCCCATCCGGCCTGGGGGCATTGAGGGTGCTCTTGGCCAGCTGCGGGGCCAGCAGCTTGAGCCCCGTGCCCACCAGGACCCCCATCCCCACCCCCATCACGGTGAGGCGGAGCAGGAGCCGCAGCGGCTGGCCCCAGCCGGCCCGGGGAGTCTGTGGTGGTCGGCCAGCGGTCAAGGCAGGTGGGGGTGTCGGCGCACCGACGCTAAGAGGGGTCGGGGCCGCTGCCGCCTTCGGGGTTGGCGCCCCGACGGCTGGCCCAGCGGAGCTGGCGCACCATGCCCCGCAACAGCGCCACCTCCTCGCCGCTGACCTGGCCGCGCTGCAGCAGCCGGCGGACCTTGGCCATCCGGGCCTCGGCGGTGTGGGGGTAGAGGAAGCCCGCCTCCAGCAGCAGGGCCTCGGCATCGGCCAGCAGGGCCTCGAGCGGACCGCGACGGCTGGGTTCAGGCGACTCCGGCGTGGGCCCTGCCCCAGCGACCGGCCCCAGACCATGCCAGGCGTGGAGCACCACCGCCACGGCATGGGAGAGGTTCAGCGAGCGGTAACTCCCGGCGGTCTGCAGGGCCAGCAGGCGGCCGGCCTGGAGCAGCTCGCCGTTGCTCAGCCCCCGGTCCTCCCGGCCGAAGACCAGCGCCACGGGGCTGTCCTCCCGGGACGCCGCCAGCCAGGCCAGCGCCTGATCGGCAGGCAGCAGCGGCAGGGGCTCGCCATCCCGGCGGCCGCTGGTGGCCACGACCCTCTGGCAGTCAGCCAGCGCCGCGGCCAGGTCGGGAAACAGGCGCGCCGTTTCGAGCATGTTCCGGCCGTGCACGGCCATCCGGCAGGCCTCCTCCCCCAGATGGTCACAGCGGGGGGCCACCAGGCGCAGCTGCTGCACCGCGAAGTTGGCGCAGAGGCGGGCGACGCTGCCGACATTGAGCGGGCCGGCCGGCTCGACCAGCACCACCACCAGGGCGCCGCTCACACCAGGCCGTTCAGGTAGGCCAGCAGGTCAGCCATCGCCTGGGGCTCCGGCTGGAAACGGGGCATGGGAGGGGTGCGGCCGCTCACCACCTGCTGGATCAGCTGGCGCTGGTTCCTGCGCTGGGACACCCCGTGCAGGTCGGGCCCGACCAGGCCCTGGGCCGCGATCCCGTGGCAGCCGGCGCAGTTGAGCCGGAACAGACGCGCCCCGTGCTCCACCGAACCGCTGAGCTCCAGGGTGCGGCGCGTGTAGGGATCAGTCCGGGCGGCCGGCAGGACCAGGATCACCACCACGATGCAGGCCGCGGCGGCCGCCAGCACCAGGGCGGCGACCAGGCCTCGGGGGATGGCGGGCTGGGCGATCTGGCCGTTCATCTCGGCGCTCACAGGGCAGCGGTCACAGGGGAAGGTTCACAGGAGACCAGGATCCAGGATCACAGAGGGAGAGGCTGGGCTGCGGATGCGGCGCTGGGCATGGAAGAATTGTGCCCTGATCGACGTCCGGCGCCTCCCATGATCGAACCCCTGCTCTGCGGCATCGTGCTCGGTCTGATTCCCGTCACGCTGGTGGGGCTGTTCGTGGCGGCCTGGAACCAGTATCGGCGCGGCAGCGTGCTCGACGCCTGAGGCGCTCAGTCCTCCCCAGGGCTGGTCCCCGACGGGGCCGCCGTGAGCAGGACCAGGCTCGAGCTGCCGTAACGGCGGCGATCCACGGCCTGCCAGCCCGCCGGCACCGGGGGAGGGGTCCTGCTGGCACACTCCCACAGCAGCAGGCCACCGGGCCTCAGCCAGCCACCGGCCAGCAGGGCGTCGGCGATCGTTCCGTACAGCCCGGCGGCATAGGGCGGGTCGGCGTAGGCAATGTCGAACCCTTCCCCGCTGCAGCCCCGCCGCAACCAGCGGACCACTTCGCCGCAGTGGAGCTCGGCGTGCCCCGGCTGGCCCAGCCCCCGCTCCACCATCGCCAGGTTGGCCCGGGCCACGGCGGCGATGCGGCGATCCTGTTCAATCGCCACCACCCGACCGGCGCCCCGCTGCAACGCCTCACAGGCCATCACCCCGCTGCCGCTGCAGAGGTCCAGCCAGCGACAGCCGGGAAGCCTGTCCGCCAGGAGGTTCATCACCGCCAGCCGCACCCGCGAGGCGGTGGGGCGAGCCCGCTCACCCGGTGGACTCTGCAGTCGGCGGCCTCCACTCAGCCGCAGGGTCACGCGCCGGGCTCCTGCCGCTGATCCAGCCAGTGCAGCCAGCGCTGCAGCAGGGCCTGGCCGGCCGCTCCGGACTTCTCGGGGTGGAACTGGCAGGCGCCGATCTCCCCCTGCCAGACAGCTGCCGTGATGGCCTGGCCCGCGAAGTCCACCCGGGCGGTGGTGCAGGCCGGATCGGTGGGATCGGCCGCATAGGAATGGACGAAATAGACCCAGGCTTCGGGAGATCCCGCCGGCAGCAGGGGGCTCGGGGTGGCGGGCAGCAGCGGCTCCCAGCCCATGTGGGGAATGGGATGGCCCGGCGTGCGCGGCAGGGCCCGGACGCGGCCGGCGAGCAGTCCCAGGCCCCTGGCCACGCCCTCATCGCTCGCTTCGAACAACAGCTGCAGCCCCAGGCAGATCCCCAGCAGGGGCCGGCCGGCGTCGCACCAGGAGCGGGTCGCGTCGGCCAGGCCGCTGCTCTCCAGCCGCGCCATGGCGGGGTCGAAGGCACCCACGCCGGGAAGCACCAGGGCCTCGCACGGCTCCATCGCCGCCGCGTCATGGACGGGGATCACCGTGGCCTGGAGCCGCTCGAAGGCCCGCTGCACCGAGTGCAGGTTGCCCATGCCGTAATCGATCAGGCCGATGCGCTTCATGTCCTGGCGGGTGGGGTCAGACCACGGTGGCGGAGCTGCCGCTGCGCTGGCCGCTCGACTCCAGGGCTTCGCAGTGCGGCAGCTCCAGTCGGTTGAGCCGGTCGATCAGCTGGTAGAGCCGTCCCATCCGCCGCTTGTCGAAGTGAAAGCGCAGGCAGGGACGCAGGAAGCCGTTCTCATCACTGGTCTCGGCCGCCTGGATCGCCCCCTCGTCAACCAGATCGTCAAACTCCCGGTTCAGCTGGTCGAGGGCCTCGGGCGGGATCGGCAGGTTGAGCATCAGTTCGACCCGATCGCTCTGCAGTTCCGCGGCATGGAAGACCCGGTAGAAGCGGCGGATCTGGGCCATGGCCTCCCGGGCGCTGTGGGTGAGGAACAGCAGGGAACTGTCCTCGGGGGAGACGAGGCCCCGCTCCCGCATGACGGTGAGACTCTTCTCCTCCCAGCCCAGCCAGAAGGGATCGCCCTCCGGGGCCAGCAGCACCAGCGGCATGGGCGGGGTGCGGCCGGTCTGAATCAGGGTGAGGGATTCGTAGAGCTCATCGAGGGTGCCGAAGCCGCCGGGCAGCACCACGAGCGCGTCGCTTTCCCGCAGAAAGAAGAGCTTGCGGGTGAAGAAGTAGCGAAAGTGCAGCAGTCTCCCCTCGCAGCTGCTGACAATCGGGTTCGGATGCTGCTCGAAGGGGAGATCGACGTTCAGGCCGATGCTGTTCTCGCAGCCGGCTCCCCGGTTGGCGGCCTCCATGATGCCCGCACCGGCGCCGGTGATCACCTCGAAGCCGGCGGCGACGGCTTCCCGGGCCAGTTCTTCGGCCAGAAGGTAACTGGGGTCGGTGCTGACGGTCCTGGCCGAGCCGAACACCGTGACCTTGCGGATGTCCCGCCGGGGCCGAAACACCCCGAGGGCCTCGCTGATGTCCGCGAGGGTGCCACTGACGATGCGCCAGGCCTCGGGTTCCTGCTCGCTGCGGCAGATCTCCAGCAGGGAGACGAGGGCTCGGTCGATCACCCGCCGTTGGGGGTGACCGACGAGCACCTCGGCGAGGGCCTGAACCGGACTCACGCCGCCCCCCCGGCTGGACGGCTGGCTGATGGCCGCTGGGCGGCCGTTCAGGGGAAGGGGCTCGGCGATGGAAGGCTCAGAGGTATTTGGTGATGGTGCCGGAGAGGGTGGTCTTGGGAACGGCTCCGACCACCGTGTCGACCTTCTGGCCGCCCTTGAACACCATCAGGGTGGGGATGCTGCGGATGCCGTACTGGCTGGCGACGTTGGGATTTTCGTCGGTGTTCAGCTTGAAGACCTTGATCTGGCCTTCGAACTCCTTGGCGATCTCGTCCACAATGGGGGCCACCATCCGGCAGGGGCCGCACCAGGGAGCCCAGAAATCAACCAGCACGGGCACGTCACTCTTGAGCACGTCTTGCTCGAAGGAGGCGTCGGTGACAGCGGCAGCGCTGGACATCCTTGTGGTGATCGGGGTTGTGGCAATCTAGCAAGGGTGCTCCGCCCTCCTCTCGGCAGACCAGCCAAGCGTTGCAGGGCGTTAAAGACAGAAGGCCCGGACGTGCCGGGCCGGAGGGTGTGAGGAGTGTGTGAGCCGTGAAGCCCCCACGGTTTCAATGTAGGGCTTACTTGGTAGGACTTACTTGCCCATGCCCAGTTGCTGGGCTTTCTGGTACACCTTGCCCTCGGTGAGCAGCGAGGGGGCCACGATGACCTCCACCTGCTGCATCTCCCTGAGGTTGCGGGCCCCCAGCGTGCCCATCGAGGTGCGGATGCAGCCGAGCAGGTTCTGGGTGCCGTCGTCGAGGCTGGCCGGGCCGCGCAGGATCTTCTCCAGGCTGCCGGTGGTGCCCACCTTGATGCGGGTGCCGCGGGGGAGCACCGGACTCGGGGTGGCCATGCCCCAGTGGAAGCCCCGGCCCGGGGCCTCGGCGGCCCTGGCGATCGGCGAGCCGATCATCACGGCGTCGGCGCCGCAGGCCAGGCATTTGCAGATGTCGCCACCGGTGACGATCCCACCGTCGGCGATCACCGGCACGTAGGTGCCGCTCTCGCGGGCATGGTCATCCCGGGCGGCGGCGCAGTCGGCCACCGCGGTGGCCTGGGGGATGCCGATGCCGAGGACGCCCCGGCTGGTGCAGGCGGCACCCGGGCCGATGCCCACCATCACGCCGGCGGCACCCGCCCGCATCAGCTTGAGGGCCACCTCGTAGGTGACGCAGTTGCCGATCACCACGGGAACGCCGAAATCCCGGCAGAGGGCCTCGAGGTCCAGGGTCTCCTGCCCTTCCGGCCCGATGTGCTCCGTGCTCACCACGGTGGCCTGCACGAAGAAGAGGTCGGCACCCGCTTCGGCGATCGCGCGCCCGAACCGGATGGCCGCCACCGGGGTGGCGCTCACCGCGGCAATGCCGCCCTGCTCCTTGATCTGGGCGATCCGCTTGCGGATCAGGTCTTCCCGCACCGGCTGGCTGTAGAGCTCCTGCATCAGCGGCACGAACTCTTCCTTGCCGACCGCGGCGATGCGATCCAGCACCGGGTTGGGATCGTCGTAGCGGCACTGGACACCCTCGAGGTTCAGCACCCCGAGCGCGCCCTGCCGGGTGAGCTCGACGCACATCCCGACATCCACCACCCCGTCCATGGCGCTGGCGATGATCGGGATCTCGCGGGTCACACCGCCGAGGCTCCAGGTGCTGTCGGTGACGGAGGGGTCAACCGTGCGGCCGCCGGGCACCAGGGCAATCTCGTCGATCCCGTAGGCGCGACGAACGTTGCGGGAGCGGCCGAGCTGGATGTCCACCGGAAACAGACGTATTCGGGCCAAGCTATCAACCGGTGCGACGCTCAACCGCGGCCCAGGAAGGCCTGCCAGCGGCGGTTCAGATCGTCGAGGATCTGCTGGCGCTCGCTGCTGCGCAGCAGCCGGGGCAGGCCATGGCGCAGCAGCCAGATGATGCCGATCAGCTCCAGCAGCCGGGGCACCAGGGGGAGTCCGTCGAGGGCGGCCAGCAGGGATGCGTAGATGCGCAGGACCAGCACGACCGCCACGACCGCCAGCAGGGCGGTGAGGGGGGTGCGGGCCTGCTGCCAGGTCTCCTGCAGCCGGCCGCTGGCCAGCCAGTCGCGCACCTTGCCGGTGAGGAGGTCCCATTCGCCCCCTTCGCCGTCGCCGGGCGGAGGCGTCGCCCCTTCCCGCGGCGGAACGGTGACCGTGGCGGCCACGCCGGGGACCTCAGCGGGGGGCTGCTCGGCTGGGGCCGCGGCCGGGGCTGCGGCGGGGGCTGCGGCGGTGGGCTCGGGCGTGGAGGGCTCCGGCTCAGGGGTCGCCCGCTCGGGGGACGCCAGCTGGACGGGTTGCGGCTCCGCGCTGGACGCGCCGACGGGATCCTGGGGGGCGGCCTCCTCCTGGCCGCTCAGGTTCGGCTGGCCGTCCGCTGGTCGGCCGTCCACGGGCGGCTTCTCCTCCGGAAGGCTGGCTTCGGGACGGCTGTCGGCGGCAAGGTTGTCGTCGGCCATGGCGCAGTGGACCCGGGGCAGGGGGGTGGCTGGCCGGGAGCTTAAGCGTGATTCCCGGGACCCTCAGGGATCGAGGGGAACCAGTGCGGGGCGTCCACCCAGCGGCAGGCCGGGCAGGCGCAACGGGAAGGTGCCGGAGCTCAGGCGCTGCACCAGGTCCTCGGCGACCTCCTGCGCCAGGCGAGGGCTGTGGGCCGGCGCACAGCGCAGGGAACGCCCGCCGACCGTCAGGTCGCCGTGCAGCAGATCGGCATAGGAGGCCGTTCCCAGGGACGGCTTGACCCGTCGCGGGATCGCCAGGTCGAGCACCGGCGCTTCCAGCTGCTCCGGGCCGGCGGCGGCCTGACGGGCCACCGTGGGGTCGAGCAGGGGCACCGGGGCGGCGATCGCCACGAGCAGGGCATGGCCATGCCCCTCGAAGAAACAGGGCCGCAGCCAGCGACCATCCAGGCCATGCAGGTCCACGGCCACGGCCGCCACGGCTCCGGGGGTGCGGGCATGACCGCTGGGCTGTCGCCTGGGCTCGGGTTGATGGCCGCTGCCGCTGCCGATCACCCAGCCGATGGCTCCGCCCACCAGCACCGGCGAGCCTGGACCGAGCAGGTGCAGGCCGGGCATGGTGAGGCCGATGCTGCCGGGGCCTCCGCAGCTGTAGAGGGCCGTGGTGAAGGGGCCCAGCAGCGGGCCGAGCGGGCTGTGGCAAAGCTCCGGCGCGCTGCTCACCGCCACGATCCCGTTCTCGCCGATGGCGCGATGGAGCAGCAGACGACCCGCTGCGATGCGCTCCAGGCTGAGGTCGGTGTGCAACTCCCGCCGCGGATGCAGCGGGGTGGCTTCCCCGCCGGCGGCCAGGGGCACGCTCCTGCCGGCGAGGAGGGCACCGAGCAGCCGGGCTCCGCTGGGCCCCTCCCGCTCGGTCGCGGCGCCGCCGATCGGCAGCACCAGCTCGCCGCTGCCGCCGCTGGCCAGCCCGTTCACCCCCCCCAGCTGCACAGTCCGCAGCCGGATCGGTGGGTCGCAGGGGCCCAGGGAGAGCTGCAGGCTGGCCTGGTCCGTGAAGCCCGCATCCGCCGCCACCACCACATCGGTGGCGGCATAGGCCGCGGCCAGGCCCTCCCGCGCCACGAGGGCCCGGTAGTGGGCCGCCGTGAGCACCCGCAGTTCACCCCGCTCCTGGCGTTGGCGCAGCCCGGCTTCGCTGCGGGGAGGTGGCGTCATCGGCGCGGCGGCGGATCGGAACCGCGTGCGGAGCTGTCGATAGAATGACCCGGTTGAAGGTTGTCCTGCATGGCGGATCCCACCGGACCGAACAATCCCGGTGATTCCGGCGCCGGTGATTCCGGTTCGAACGGCGATTCACGGATCATCCAGACCGACCTTCGCAACGAGATGTCGCGCTCCTATCTGGAGTATGCGATGAGCGTGATCGTGGGACGGGCGCTGCCCGATGCCCGCGATGGACTCAAGCCCGTGCATCGCCGCATCCTCTATGCGATGTATGAGCTGGGGCTCACCAGTGATCGCCCCTACCGCAAGTGCGCCCGCGTCGTGGGTGAAGTCCTCGGTAAGTACCACCCCCACGGTGACACCGCGGTCTATGACGCGTTGGTGCGCATGGCGCAGGACTTCAACATGCGCCTTCCCCTGGTGGATGGGCATGGCAACTTCGGATCGGTCGATGGCGATCCGCCGGCCGCCATGCGTTACACCGAGTCGCGCCTCCAGGCGCTGACCACGGATGCCCTGCTGGAGGACATCGAAGCCGAGACGGTCGACTTCGCGGACAACTTCGACGGATCCCAGCAGGAACCCACGGTGATGCCCGCCCGCATCCCCCAGCTGCTGCTGAACGGGTCCACGGGGATTGCCGTCGGGATGGCGACCAACATCCCGCCCCACAACCTCACCGAACTGATCGATGGCCTGCTGGCCCTGATTGAAGATCCCGATCTGGATGATCAACGCCTGCTGGCGATCATCCCCGGCCCGGACTTCCCCACCGGCGGTCAGATCCTGGGTCGCCGCGGCATCCGGGAGACCTACAGCACCGGCCGCGGCTCGGTCACCATGCGTGGTGTGGCCTCGGTGGAGACGATCGAGGCCAAGGGCCGGCCTGACCGGGATGCGGTGATCATCACGGAACTGCCCTTCCAGACCAACAAGGCCTCGCTGATCGAACGGATCGCCGAGCTCGTCAATGACAAGAAGCTTGAGGGGATCGCCGACATCCGGGATGAGTCCGACCGCGATGGCATGCGGATCGTGATCGAGCTTAGGCGGGATGCCTATCCCCAGGTCGTTCTCAACAACCTGTTCAAGCTCACCCCCCTGCAGAACAACTTCAGCGCCTACATGCTGGCCCTGGTCAAGGGCGAGCCGGTGCTGCTCACCCTGCGCAAGATGCTGGAGGTGTTTCTCGACTTCCGGGTCGAGACGATCGAGCGCCGCACCCGCTATCTGCTGCGCAAGGCCGAGGAGCGCGACCACATCCTGCTCGGCCTGCTGATCGCGCTCGAGAGTCTGGATGCGATCATCGCCCTGATCCGGGCCGCCGCCGACACCGCCACCGCCCGCACCGAACTGATCGCCCAGTTCGGCCTCACCGACATCCAGGCTGACGCCATCCTGCAGATGCAGTTGCGGCGGCTCACGGCCCTGGAGGCCGACAAGATCCGGCTGGAACACGAGGATCTGCTGGCCAAGATCACCGATTACAAGGACATCCTGGCGCGGCGGGAGCGGGTGTTCGGGATCATCACCGAGGAGCTGGTGGCGATCCGGACCCGCTACGACTCGCCGAGGCGCACGGAGATCCTCGATCTCGAGGGCGGGCTGGAAGACATCGACCTGATCGCCAACGAGCGATCCGTCGTGCTGCTCACCGAAACCGGCTATCTCAAGCGCATGCCCGTGAGCGAGTTCGAGGCCACCAGCCGCGGCACCCGGGGCAAGGCCGGCACCCGCAGCCAGGGGGAGGAGGCCGTGCGGCTGTTCATCAGCTGCAACGACCACGACAACCTGTTGCTGTTCAGTGATCGTGGCGTGGTCTATGCGGTGCCGGCCTACCGGGTGCCGATCTGCAGCCGCGCCGCCAAGGGCACGCCGATCGTGCAGCTGCTGCCGATCCCCCGGGAGGAGCAGATCACCTCGCTCCAGGCCGTGACTGCGTTCACCGAGGATGCGGTGCTGGTGATGCTCACCAGCGGCGGCTACATCAAGCGCACCCGGCTCTCGGCCTTCGCCAACATCCGCTCCAACGGGCTGATCGCCATTTCCCTGGAGGAAGGTGACGATCTCCGCTGGGTTCGCCTGGCCCAGCCTGGCGACAGTGTGCTGATCGGCTCCCTCAAGGGGATGACGATTCACTTCCGCCTCAGTGATGAGGAGTTGCGCCCCCTGGGCCGCACCGCCCGGGGTGTGCGCGCCATGAACCTTCGCCCGGGGGATCAGCTCGTGAGCATGGATGTGCTCTCGGCCGACCTGGCGGATCGGGTGGCGAACAGCCAGCTCGCGGCCGAGGTCTCGGCCCTCGAGGAGGAGGAGGCCAGCGCCGAGGCAGGCGAGGGCACCGAAGCCGGCGACGGGGAGGAGGTGACCCCCAGCGAGGGGCCCTGGGTGCTGGTGGCCAGTGCCAGCGGTCTGGGCAAGCGGGTGCCCGTTGATCAGTTCCGTCTCCAGAAGCGGGCCGGCATGGGGCTGCGGGCGATCAAGTTCCGCCGCGAGGGGGATGTGCTCGTGGGCCTCAAGGTGCTGGGGGCGGGCGAGGAACTGCTGCTCGTGAGCGAGAAGGGCGTCATCGTGCGCACCCAGGCGGATGCGATCCCCCAGCAATCCAGAGCGGCCACCGGGGTGCGCCTGCAGCGCCTCGATGCCGGGGATCGGCTGGTGGAGGTCGTGCTGGTTCCGCCGGCGCCACCGGAGGAGGAGGAGGCCGACGAACTCAGTGGGGCGGAATCGGCGCCCACGGCATCCACCGAGTCCGCCTGATGCTGCGGAGCAGAGGTGAGGTGGGCCGGGCCCTGAACCCCGCCGCCCGGCCTGCATGCCGGCATCGATGAGCGACGTGCTGGTGATCGGGGCGGGCCCGGCCGCCCTGGCGATCACGGCGGCGCTCGGCGCCGAAGGGCTGGCGGTGACCGTGCTGTCGCTGGGGGATCCCGCGGCTCCCTGGCCCAACACCTATGGCATCTGGGGCGATGAGGTGGACGCCCTCGGTCTGGGGCATCTGCTGGAGCACCGCTGGAAGGACACCGTCAGCTACTTCGGTGCGGGCGATGCCGATCCCGCCGCGCCGGCCAACCGGCCGACGGTCCACGGCCGCGACTACGGCCTGTTCGACAAGCACGGGCTGCAGGCCCACTGGCTGGCCCAGGCCGAAGCCGCCGGGGTCGCCTGGGTGCGGGGGCGGGCGACGGCGATCGGGTTCGACGGCCCGGCCGGGGCGGCCAGCCCCGGCGGCAGCTGCGCGGTGACCAGCGCCGATGGCCGTGTGCTGCAGGCGCGCCTGGTGATCGATGCCAGTGGCCACGAGGCCGCGTTCATCCGCCGCCCCGACCGCGGGCCGGTGGCCGGACAGGCGGCCTACGGCGTGGTGGGTCGCTTCAGTGACCCGCCGGTGGGCCCCCGGCAGTTCGTGCTGATGGATTACCGCAGCGATCATCTGACGCCTGAGCAGCGGCTGGAGCCCCCGTCCTTTCTGTATGCCATGGATCTGGGGGAGGGCTGCTTCTTTGTGGAGGAGACCTCGCTGGCGCTGGCGCCCCCCCTGCCCTTCGAGACCCTCAAGGCACGGCTCGCGCAACGGCTGACCCACCGCGGCATCACGATCACGGCGGTGGAGCACGAGGAATGGTGCCTCTTTCCGATGAACCTGGCGCTGCCTGATCTGGATCAGCCCGTGCTGGCCTTCGGTGGCTCGGCGTCCATGGTCCATCCGGCCTCGGGCTACCTGGTGGGCTCCCTGCTGCGGCGGGCACCCGGCCTGGCCCGGGCTGTGGCGGCAGCCCTGGCCGATCCCCACGCGTCACCGGCCGCGCTGGCGGCCGCCGGATGGCACGCGCTCTGGCCCCTGGAGCTGCGGCGCAAGCAGGCCCTCTACCAGTTCGGCCTGGAGAAGCTGATGCGCTTCGAGGCACCCCAGCTGCGGGCCTTCTTTGCGAGTTTCTTTGCCCTGCCGGCCGAGCAGTGGTACGGCTTCCTGTCCAACACCCTCACCCTGCCCGCCCTGCTGGCGGCGATGGTGCGCCTGTTCGCCACGGCCCCCGCCGGGGTGCGCTGGGGCCTGATGGGCATGCAGGGGCGGGAGCTGGGGATGCTCGCCCGGCTGTGGCGTCCCTGAGCCAGCGCCGCTGAACCCCCTGAAGCCGGTGAGGCCGAGGCTGGTGAACGACCTCAGCTGAACGACCTCAGGTGGACGCCTTCAGGTCGGCAGCGCTGGGGAGGCTGACCCAGTCGGCGGCGTTCAGGGCGGGGAAGAGGCCATCCTCGCGCTGCACGGCCTGCAGCCAGCCCTCGGGCAGGGCCGTGCCGCGATCGATGGCATCCATGAGCCGCCAGAAGCGGTCGAGGTGGCGTTCGATCCGCTGGCGGGCCAGGTCGGTGGTGGTGCCGGCCCGCAGGATGAAGCTCCAGTCGGAGCTCTGGGCGAGCAGCAGTTCCCGTCCGGCCTGGGTGAGCAGCTGGCGTTGGAGGGCCGTGCGAACCCCGCGGTTGACCCGGCTGACCATGGCCCGGGAGGCGCGCTGCCACTGGGGCACCACCCAGGCGTTGGTGTCGTTCAACCAGTAGGTGTGGTAGCCGCCCTGGCCCCAGCTGCTGGGCGAGGGGCGGCAGACCTGCAGGGTCCGGTCCCGGGCGAGCACCTCCCGCAGGCTGACCAGCTGCACCTCGGCCGCTTCCGCCTGGCGGAACAGGGCCGCCAGGAACTGGGGCCCCTCAAACCACCAGTGGCCGAACAGCTCGGCATCGAAGGGGGCGACGAGCAGGGGCGGCTGGGCCATCGAATGGCTCAGGCCGGCCAGTTCCTGCCGCCTGCCCTCCAGGTAGGCCTGGGCATGCTCCTCCACCCGCATGGCCGCGGCCTCCGGGTCGTAGGGCTGCTTCTGATCCAGGGGACAGCCCTGGCCGGTGACGCGATGCAGCTTCAGACCCAGGGGCCTGGGGCTGGTGATCCCCACCTCCTGCAGACGCTCCTGAGGCAGATCCCAGCCCAGGTCGCGATGGAATTCGCGGTAGACCCCGTCACCGGGGTAGCCCTCCCGGGCGCTCCAGACCGGCAGGGTGGCGTTGCCATCCCGACCGAAGAAGGCCACGCCGGTGGGGGAGCAGATCGGGGCGAACACCCCGTAGCGCGGGCGGGGCAGGGCGTGCAGCAGGCCGTGGCCGTCCAGCACCGTGTAGCGCAGGCCGCAGGCGGCGAGCTGCTGGTCGAGCCCCTCGTAGTAGGCGCACTCCGGCAACCAGATCCCGAGGGGCCGCGCCCCGAGCTGGCGCTCGTGCTCCCGCACCGCGTTCAGCAGCTGGGCCCGCACCGCCTCCGGCACCTGCCGCAGCAGGGGCAGGTAGCCGTGGGTGGCGCCGCAGGTGATCAGGTCCAGCACCCCCAGCTGCTCGAGCTGGCGGAAGCGGGGCACCAGCAGGCCCCGGCACGCCTCCCACTGGCGGATGACACCCTCCAGCTGACGGGTGAGGGCCATGGCGGCCCCGGCGTGGGATTCGGGCGCCTGCACCAGCAGCTGCAGGCGCTGTTCCAGCCAGGCGAGAAAGCGGGCGTTGAGCTCGGTGTCCCCCAGCAGGCTCAGCAGGGTGGGGGAGAGCCCCAGGGTGAGGCGCGGCTGCTGGCGACGATCCTGCGCGGCGGCCTCGAGCACCGCCAGCAGGGGCAGGTAACACTCCTGCAGGGCCTGGAAATACCAGTCTTCCTCCAGGGAGCCGGGCTCCCCGGAGCGGACATACGGAAGGTGAGCGTGCAGGACGAGGGCCAGATCCCCGGTGGCCATGGCCTTCCCGCAGTCGGATCACTTTAGGCGCAGTCCCCGAAGCCCCCCGCTCACCGCCCTACGCTCAAGCCATGGAGACCCGTGCCGCCCATCGCCCCCTGCAGCTGGTCGTGGCCGTGGACGGGCACAGCATGTTCTATGCCCAGCAGAAGCTGGGCTGGTTCTTCGATCCCCGCCGTCTGCTGGCCCATGCGAGCTCCCAGCCCGGGCTGGAGCTGGCCGGAGCGTTCTGGTACGCGGGGCTGAAGGATCCATCCGACCAGCGGCCCTTCCGCGATGCCCTCACCAGCCTGGGCTTCACGGTGCGGACCCGCCCCCTGCGGGAGCTGGGGGCGGCTGCCGCGGATTCCGAGCAGCGCCAGTTCGTGCGGGCCAACCTGGATGTGGAGATCGCCGTCGACCTGCTGACGGTGGCCCCCCGCACCGACGAGGTCTGGCTGCTGAGCGGCAGCCGGGACCTGGACCGGCTGGTGGAGGTGCTGCGGGCCCAGGGGCTGCGGATCACGCTGATGAGCACCGAGGGGATGGTGGCGCGGGAACTGCGCAACGCGGTGGATCGCTTCGTGGATCTGAGCAGCCTGCGCGGGCTGCTGGAGAAGGCCGAGTCGCTGCAGCAGCCCGTCTTCGTGCGCACCGCGGCCGTCTGATCGCCCGGAGGCTGGGAGCGCTCCGGCGCGGGGGAAGGCCGAGCGGCCAAGCCATAGAATGGATTAACTCATAGTCGCTACGGATAGAGGCGCCGTTATGGCCCGCGACCCAGGCCGTGTCCTGATCTTCGACACCACGCTGCGCGATGGCGAGCAGTCGCCGGGCGCCAGCCTCAACCTGGAGGAGAAGCTGGCCATCGCCCAGCAGCTGGCCCGCCTCGGGGTGGACATCATCGAGGCCGGCTTCCCGTTCGCCAGCCCCGGTGATTTCAACGCCGTGCAGCGCATCGCCGAGAGCGTGGGCCATGCCGATGGTCCGGTGATCTGCGGCCTGGCCCGCGCCGCCGCCGGCGACATCAAGGCCTGTGCCGATGCCGTGGCGCCGGCCGTCCGCCGGCGGATCCACACCTTCATCGCCACCAGCGACATCCACCTGGAGCACAAGCTGCGCAAGAGCCGCGCCGAGGTGCTGGCGATCACCGGCGACATGGTCGACTACGCCCGCTCCCTGGTGGACGACGTGGAGTTCTCCTGCGAGGACGCCGGTCGCAGTGATCCGGAGTTCATGTATGAGGTGATCGAGGCGGCGATCAAGGCCGGCGCCACCACGATCAACATCCCCGACACGGTGGGCTACACCACCCCGGCGGAGTTCGGCGAGCTGATCGCCGGGATCAACGCCCACGTGCCCAACATCGACCAGGCCGTGATTTCGGTGCACGGCCACAACGACCTGGGCCTGGCCGTGGCCAACTTCCTCGAGGCCGTCAAGAACGGCGCCCGCCAGCTCGAGTGCACGATCAACGGCATCGGCGAGCGGGCCGGCAACGCCTCGCTCGAGGAGCTGGTGATGGCGCTGCACGTGCGCCGCAGCTACTTCAATCCCTTCCTGGGGCGGCCGCCCGAGAGCACCGAGCCGCTCACCGGCGTGCGCACCGAGGAGATCACCAAGACCTCCCGCCTGGTGAGCAACCTCACCGGCATGGCGGTGCAGCCCAACAAGGCGATCGTGGGCGCCAACGCCTTCGCCCATGAATCCGGCATTCACCAGGATGGGGTGCTCAAGAACCGCCTCACCTACGAGATCATCGACGCGCGCACCGTCGGCCTCTCCGACAACCGCATCTCCCTGGGCAAGCTGAGCGGCCGCAGCGCCTTCCGGGCGCGGCTGGAGGAGCTCGGCTACGAGCTCACCCGGGAGGACCTCGATGACGCCTTCGCCCGCTTCAAGGAGCTGGCCGACCGCAAGCGGGAGATCACCGACCGGGATCTCGAGGCGATCGTGAGTGAACAGGTGCAGCAGTACGACGAGGGGCGCTTCACCCTCAAGAGCGTGCAGGTGAGCTGCGGCACCGGCCTGCAGCCCACCGCCACCGTGACCCTGATCACAGCGGACGGCGCCGAGATCACCGAGGCGGCGATCGGCACCGGTCCGGTGGATGCGGTGTGTCAGGCCCTCAACCGCCTCGCCCAGGTCCCCAACGAACTGGTGGAGTTCTCGGTGAAGAGTGTCACCGAGGGCATCGACGCCATGGGGGAGGTGACGATCCGGTTGCGCCACCAGGGGGTGCTCTACTCCGGCCATGCGGCCGACACGGACATCGTGGTGGCCGCCGCCCAGGCCTTCGTGAATGCCCTCAACCGGCTGCTGAACGGCAGCCATCAGCAGCCGCTTCACCCCCAGAAGGCACCCCTGCCCCAGCTGGGCGATCTGCCCCTGGCCGACCGGCCCCGGGTGTGACGCGCCGTGAGCCCGTACCCTGCCGCACCGCGCCGTTCCCTGCTGGCCTCCTCGCTGCAGCTGGGGCTGTTGCTGCTGGTGGCCCTGGCCATGCTGGTGCCGCTGCTCTGGCTGGTCAGCACCTCCCTGAAGGGACCGGCGGAGGACATCTTCACCAGCCCGCCGGCCCTGCTGCCCGCTGAGCCCAGCCTGGACGCGTACCGCCGTCTGTTCGCCGACAACCCGATCGGCACCTACCTGATCAACAGCACCATCGTCAGCGTGCTGGCGGTGGTGGCCAACCTGCTGTTCTGCTCCCTGGCGGCCTATCCGCTGGCGCGGTTGCGCTTCGCCGGTCGTGGGCTGGTGCTGGCGCTGGTGGTGGCCACGATCCTGATCCCCTTCCAGGTGGTGATGATTCCGCTGTACCTGCTGATGGTGCAGATCGGGCTGCGCAACACCCTCTGGGCCCTGATCATTCCCCAGGCCGCGACAGCCTTCGGCATCTTTCTGCTGCGTCAGAGCTTCCTGGGGGTGCCGGTGGAGCTGGAGGAGGCGGCGCGCAGCGATGGCTGCACCCCGCTCGGGGAGTGGTGGAACGTGATGATTCCGGCCGCCCGGGCGGATCTGATCACCCTGGCGATGTTCGTGTTCATCGGCACCTGGAGCGATTTCCTCTGGCCGTTGGTGATCCTCGATGAGCCGCAGCTCTACACCCTGCCGCTCGGCCTTCAGCAGCTCGCCAGCAGCTTCTCGCTCGACTGGCGGCTCGTGGCGGCCGGCTCGGTGATCTCGATCCTGCCCGTGCTGCTGCTGTTCATCGCGCTGCAGCGGTTCATCCTCCCGAGCGCCACCGGCGATGCGGTGAAGGGCTGAGGGGGGTGAGGGGCGGAAGCTGCAGGCTCAGGGCTGGTTCTCCGGAGCCGCCGCCGGATTGGGGGATGCCACCGGCGGGGGGGTGGGAACCACCGGCTTGAGCGGCGCGAGCTCAGGGGGCTTGCTGGACGTGGAGCGCTGCAAGCGACGCATCTCGGCCTTGAGGGCCTCGTTCTGGGCACTGAGCACGTCGATGCGGCTGGAGTTGCGCTCCACCACCTGCAGCCGTTCCACCGTGGAGCGCAGCTGCTGTTCCAGGCCGGTGGTGCGCTCCAGGGCCCGGCTGTTCTCCAGCCCCTGAAGCCGGTCCTGCAGTTCGCGGATCTGGCTGCCCTGCTGGCGCGCCTTGCCGATCAGCACGAGAAACAGCACGGCCAACAGGGCGCTGAGGCCGGCCTGAAGCCAGTTGACCCAGTCGGGAAGCTGGGGCAAGGACCCGGATTTGGACGCCGAAGCGCCGGGGGACTGGGCCATCGAGAAGGGCTCCTGCTGGTGATGGGCCGCGACGTCAATCCTGCCCGATCATCCGGGGCGATGCCTTGCCCCGCCAGAGGCTGTAGTGATTCGGCTCAGCGGCTGAGCCCAGGGCTTCATCGCAGCAGTTCATCCCAGCAGTGCAGCGCCCAGCAGTGCAGCGCCGAGCCGTTTCCGGGGGGCAGGGCCTTCCCCTGCCGTCTGCTCTGGTGACTGTCTCGTGTCAATCAGGTTGAACGCTGCGGATGCCCTGTCCTGCGGCGGCGATCCTGGGCTAGGCCGCCCGCACGGCGCCGCGGGCGAGTTCGCTGCGGAAGGCGGCCACCGCCTGCTGCAGGCCTTCGGCCAGGGGGATGCGGGCCCGCCAGCCCAGGGCCGCCAGCCGGCTCACATCCAGCTGCTTCTTCGGGGTGCCGTCGGGCTTGGTGGTGTCCCAGAGGATCTCGCCGCGGAAGCCCGTGGCGGCCGCCACCGCCTCCGCCAGCTCGCGGATGCTCAGATCCACCCCCGTGCCCACATTCAGGAACGCCAGCGGTGCGCCCGCGTCATCGCAGGGGGCGGCGGCGGCGGCCGGATCCCAGTGCTCCAGGGCGAACACGCAGGCCTCGCCGAGATCGTCGGCATGCAGGAATTCCCGCAGCGGCGTGCCGGTGCCCCAGCAGGTCACGCTCGGAGCGCCGGCCTCTGCCGCCTCGTGGAAGCGGCGGATCAGCGCCGGCAGCACGTGGCTGTTGGTGGGGTGGTAGTTGTCGCCCGGCCCATAGAGATTGGTGGGCATCAGGCTGATCGCATCGAAGCCGTGCTGCAGCCGCAGCGCCTCGCCCAGCTTGATGCCGGTGATCTTGGCGATCGCGTACCACGCGTTCGTGGGCTCCAGCGCCCCGGTGAGCAGGGCCTCCTCCCGGATCGGCTGGTCGGCGAACTTCGGGTAGATGCAGCTGCTGCCCAGGAACAGCAGCCGCCGCACACCGGATCGCCAGGCCGTTTCGATCACATGGTTCTGGATCTTGAGGTTGTCGAGCAGGAAGTCGGCCGGGTAGGTGGCGTTCGCCTGGATGCCGCCCACCTTCGCCGCCGCCAGCACCACCACATCCGGCCGCTGCTCGCTGAACCAGCGCGCCACCGCCGCCCCATTGAGCAGATCCAGCTCCTGACGGCTGGCGGTGAGCAGCGCTCCGCCCCGCTCCGTCTCGCCGTAGCCGGCCCGCCGCAGCGCCCGGCCGATGGCGCCGCCGGCCATGCCGCGGTGGCCCGCCACGAAGATGCGGTCGGAGGGATACAGCAGGGAAGGGGTGGTCATGGATGACGTCTCCAGAGGCAGTGACCAACGCGCTGCACATGATCCGCCAGATCGGCGGGCAGCTCATGCTGCAGCACCAGATCCACGCGCCAGGGCAGAAGCAGATCATCCACCGCGGTCATCAGCCGCAGCCGATCGCTGTGGGTCATTGCGGGTGCGTCCAGGCAGAGGTCCACGTCCGATCCCGGCTGGTGCCGCCCCATCGCCCGGGACCCGAAGAGCCAGACGGCCTGCACGTGTGGTTGCGCTGTCACCAGATCCAGCAGCCGGATCTGGGCCGCCTCAGGGAGGCCGGCGATCACGGGCGTTCCTGCCGCAAGCGTTGCTCCAGGCTCCTGTGCAGCTGCTCCAGCGCCTTGCGGTAGTTGCCGATGCGCTGCTGCCAGCGGATGTCTTCGGCCATCAGCCCCGTGTTCCCCGCGCCCTCTCCACGGCCAGGGGGTTGGTGGGCGGGTTCTCCATCGAGCCCACCACCTTGAAGCCCTTCAGCCGCAGGATCGCCTCCTTGCGCGCCTCCTCCTTGTCCGCCGCCACCATCTCCGCCACCAGCTCCTCCAGCGTGGTGGTGGGGGTCCAGCCCAGCCGCTCGCGTGCCCGGGTGGGATCACCCAGCAGCGTCTCCACCTCCGCCGGGCGGAAGTAGCGCGGATCGATCCGCACCACCACCTCACCGCTGTCGCGCCGGCCCACCTCGTTGACCCCTTCGCCCTCCCACTGGATCGGCCCCCAGCCCAGTTCCGCCGCCGTGAGCTCGATGAAGCGCCGCACGCTCTCCTGCCGCCCCGTGGCGATCACGAAATCCTCCGGGCTCTCCTGCTGCAGCATCCGCCACTGCATCTCCACGTAGTCGCGGGCGTGGCCCCAGTCGCGCAGCGAATCGAGGTTGCCCATGAACAGGCACTCATCGAGCCCCTCGTTGATGCGCGCCAGGCCGCGGGTGATCTTGCGCGTCACAAACGTTTCACCCCGCCGCGGCGATTCGTGGTTGAACAGGATCCCGTTGCAGGCATACATCCCGTAGGCCTCGCGGTAGTTCACCGTGATCCAGTAGGCGTAGAGCTTGGCCACCCCGTACGGGCTGCGAGGGTAGAACGGCGTGCTCTCCTTCTGCGGAATTTCCTGCACCAGGCCGTAGAGCTCGCTGGTGCTCGCCTGGTAGATGCGGGTCTTCTGCGTCAGCCCCAGGATGCGCACCGCCTCGAGGATCCGCAGCGTGCCCAGGGCATCGCTGTTGGCCGTGTATTCCGGGCTCTCGAAACTCACCGCCACGTGGCTCTGGGCGCCGAGGTTGTAGATCTCATCGGGCTGCACCTGCTGCACGATCCGGATCAGGTTGGTGCTGTCGGTCAGATCGCCGTAATGCAGCACCAGGCGAGGATCGCTCTCGTGGGGGTCCTGATACAGATGGTCGATCCGCTGCGTGTTGAAGCTGCTGGCCCGCCGCTTGATGCCGTGCACCACATACCCCTTCTCCAGCAGCAGCTCCGCCAGGTAGCTGCCGTCCTGCCCCGAAATCCCGGTGATCAGTGCCGTGCGCGGCATGGGGGTCTCCTCTCAGGCCAGGCTGGAAGTTACTCCCGCTCGCCACAATGAGGGCAGTAAACCTGTGCGCCAGCTCCACCGCGCTGTGCGCCAGGTCCGCCGCGATGCCCGCTGGCTGTGGTCACGCCGCTCGTAGCCTGGGCGCCAGCACTTCGAAGGTGAGGCCCTGGCCCAGGTGACCCAGGAGCATGCCCTGCTGCAGCAGGCGTTCACGGCCGCCGAGCTCCGCTTCGAGCCGGCCCTGCGCGAACAGCTGCAGGCGGTGAACGCCGAGCTGTGGCACTGCGAGGAGGCCATCCGCGCCTGTGAGCGCCAGAGCGACTTCGGCCCCGGCTTCGTGGAGCTGGCCCGCCGCATCTACCGCCTCAACGACCGCCGCTCCGCCCTCAAGCGCGCCATCAACCTCCAGAGCGGCAGCGCTCTGATCGAGCAGAAGAGCTACACCACCTCCACCCACCCTCCGTTGCGGCCATGACGATCCTGGTGACCGGCGGCGCCGGCTACATCGGCAGCCACACCGTGCGCGCCCTGCAGCAGGCGGGCCAGCCGGTGCTGGTGCTCGACAACCTCGTCTACGGCCACCGGGCCATCGCCGAGCAGGTGCTGCAGGTGCCGCTGCTGGTGGGGCAGCTGGGCGATCGCCCCCTGCTCGATGCCCTGCTGCAGGGTGACCATCCCCTGCTGCCGGCCGGGCCGGTGCGGGCCGTGCTGCACTTCGCCGCCTATGCCTACGTGGGCGAGAGCGTCACCGACCCGGCCCGCTACTACCGCAACAACCTGGGCGACACGCTGGTTCTGCTGGAGGCGTTGCACGCCGAGGCCCAGCGCTGCGGCAGGCCCATCCCGCTGGTGTTCAGCTCCACCTGCGCCACTTACGGCATCCCCGCGCCCGATCAGATCCCGATCAGCGAGCGCTGTCCCCAGGCGCCGATCAATCCCTACGGCCGCAGCAAGTGGATGGTGGAGCAGCTCCTGGCCGACTTCGGCGCCGCCTACGGCCAGCCCAGCGTGATCTTCCGCTACTTCAACGCCGCCGGTGCCGATCCCGCCGCCGACCTCGGCGAGGACCACGACCCCGAAACCCACCTGATCCCCCTGGTGCTCGAGGCCCTAGCCGGCCGCCGCGAGGCGATCCAGGTGTTCGGCCGCGACTACCCCACGCCCGACGGCACCTGCATCCGCGACTACATCCACGTGGGTGACCTGGCCGCCGCCCACGTGCTGGGCCTCGAGCGGCTGCTCGAGCGGGGCGGCCAGCACATCTACAACCTCGGCACCGGCAGCGGCTACTCGGTGCAGCAGGTGATCGACGCCGCCCGCGCCCACACCGGCCGCGAGCTGCGGGTGATCGAGGCCCCGCGCCGCCCCGGCGATCCCGCCGAGCTGGTGGCCGACGCCGCCAAGGCGATGGCGGAGCTGGGCTGGAAACCCCAGCGCTCCGAGCTGGCCACGGTGCTGGCCGACGCCTGGGGCTGGCACCAGCGCCGCTGGGGCTGAGCGCTCAGGGGCGCTTCAGGCTGGCCAGGTTGTCGCGCTCGCAGCTGCGGTAGGCCGCCAGGGCCTCGCTGTTCAGACCGGCATTCAGGCCAGCGTTCAGAGCGGCGTCGGAGCCGGCAGCCAGCACCGCCGGGTTGGCCTTCACCAGCGCCTGGCGCTGCTGCTCCCGGCGTGCCACGAGCCGCTGGCGCTCCTGCCGCTGCTCCGCCTGCCAGCGCGCCCGGCGCTGCTGCTCCTTCTGCTGCCAGGCCTGCACGGCCTGCTGGTGGCGTTCGCGCTCCAGCTCCTGGTCGCTGATCGTGAAGCGCTGCAGCTCGGCCGGATCCGGCGCCTTGGGTCTGGCGGTGGCGCTGTAGCGCCGCTGCTGCAGGTTGGCCAGGGCGGTTTCGGTGGCGGCCAGCGCATCGGCCGCCTTCACCAGCTCCGCCTGGCCTGCCCGGCAGCGCTCCACCAGGGCATCGAGCGCCCGCCGCTGGGCTGCTGCCGCCTGCAGCGCCTGCTCCTGGCGCTGGCGCTCGGCCTGCTGCGCACGGTTCTGGCAGCTGCCCAGCAGCACCCCCGCCGCGAGCAGGGCGAGCGCCAGGGCGGCTGCCGGGGGCCTGGATCGGGGGTTGGGGGGCACCATGGCCGAGGGCGTGAGGGGCGCGCGGGTGATGGGAAAGATAGGGGGGAGGGCACCCACCCAACCCCTGCCGTCACGGGCTGTCAATGCCGGGCCTGCCGCGCTGGGCGGCGGCCTGCACCAGCCGCTGCTCGGTGGCCCGGTACACGGCCTCGGCCTCCGCCGCGCTGCGGCCGATGCAGGTCATGCCCAGCTTGCCGTACTCCGACAGGCAGCCGAGCAGGTGGAACACGCTGCCGCGCAGCTGGGCCGGGTCGTAGTGCAGCCCCGCCTCGGCCACGATGTCGATCAGGTCGATCGGCAGCAGGCCCCGCAGCTGCGGTGAGCAGAGGTTGTCGGTGGCCCGGTAGAAGAGCGGCGTGCCCGTGGGCGAGCGGTAGAGCCCGTCGCCGGGCTCCAGCCGGCCGCTGGTGATCGCGTTCAGGGCCATGTAGGGATGGGTGGTGCCCCCCTGGCGCAGGTTGATCTCGATCGCCTGCAGGTCCCAGCGCTCCCCGAAGCGGCGCGCGATGAAGTCCACCGCGTAGCGCTCCAGTGCCCCCTCCTGGGCCAGCGCCTCGCCCACCCGCGCCCCGTGGCGCATCAGCTCCTGCCGGTAGGGGTCGGCCGCCGGGAAGCGGCAGCCCAGGTAGGTCTGCCCCCCCGGGCCGCCCAGCACCTGCTCGTGGCTGGAGAGCACCTCCACGCCCCCCGGCCGGCCCTCCGCCCCGGGATGGATCGTGCCCTGCACGCTCGGGGAGCGCAGCTCCGCGCCCCCCTCCAGCCAGGCCTCCACCAGAGCGCCCTGCTGGCTGAGCAGCTCCCGCCAGCGCGGCGAGGGCATCGGCAGGGTGTCGAGGGCGGTGCGCAACCGCTGGCGCCGCTCCCGGCCCGAGAGCTGGTCCAGCTGCAGCGGCTCCAGCGCCAGCCGCGCATTGCCCTCGCCGCTGAAGCCCTCGTTCAGCTTCACCACGCAGCTGCGCAGCTCCGGATGGGCCTCCCACAGTTCGGCGGTGGCCTCCGCCAGCCGTTCGAGGTCATGCACCGCCTCCGTGCCGGGCGGGTGGGGCACGCCGCAGCGGGCGAACAGGGCACGGCTGCCCGCCTTGCTGCCCCAGTGCAGCAGATCCGGTGGGGTTCCCAGCAGCGGCACCTGCAGCCGCTCGGAGAGCTGCCGTTCCAGATCGCTCACCACGAAGCAGCTGATGAAGCTGCGGCCCGGCCGCAGCAGCTCGGCCATGCGGGCCAGCAGGGCGGGCCGCTCCAGCAGCTTGGCCGTGAGCGGGCGGTTCGAGGCGTCGTCGGTGTCGAACAGGTGCAGCCGCCGCCGGGCGTGGGAGGTCGGGACCCCGGGCAGCAGCTCCAGCACCGCATCCACCACCAGCTCGCCCAGGGGTTTGCTGCTCGCGTAGAGCATCCGCACGCCGGGGTGGCGCAGCCCGATCAGGGCGAACAGCTGGCGTTCCTCGTAGTGGTGCGACCCGGTCACCAGGTCCATCTGGCTCTGGTCCATCGACAGCGACGGCACCATCAGCACGTCCACGTCCGGCCCCCGGCCTTCGGTGGTGTGCCCCCAGGAGGGCTGCAGCTGACGCTGCAGCTCCCGGAAGCGGAGGGGCGGGAGGGGCACGGCTGGACCTGGAGACGGGTGGGCCGGTCGGGGCGGGTGGGCCGCTCTGCCCCATCCTGCTGCCGAGTCGCCGCCTTGCCACCGCCGGTAACGTGCGTCCCAGCAGTCGCAGGGTGTGGGCCCATGAACCGTCCCCGTCCCCTCGCCTCGCTGCTGATGGGTCTGGCCAGCCTCGGCCTGGCCGTGCTGGTGGCCGGTTTCATCGAGGAGGGCGCCAAAGCCCATCTGCGCCGTGGCAACACCCATCTGGCCGCCGACACGCTGGCCATGCGCTGGTCTCCGGCCATCTTTGCCCTGGCCGGTGCCCTCTTCCTGGGCCGCGGCCTCGTCCAGACCGCCGTGCTCCCCTGGCGCCGCTCGCCGGAGCACCTGCGGGCGCCCGGCCCCCGCCGCCCTCCTGAGAGCTGGCGGCCGTCGCGGCAGCGCCAGCTGCTGCGGCCAGCGGCCGCCCACGGCCTCGACCACTACGGGAGGGCCTGCCTCGAGCTGGGGGTGGAGCCCGGCAGTTCCTGGTCGACCATCCGCGCGGCCTGGCGGCGCAGCCTGCCCGAGTGGCACCCCGATGTCGGCGGCGATCCGGAGCTCTGGCACCGCCGCATGGCGGCCTACCGGCTGCTGGAGGCCTGGGAAGAGCTGCGCTCCTGACGCCCAGTCCCAGACCAAGGCCCGGCTCAGGCGCTGAAGGCCTTCCGCGGCGGAATCGGGTAGGGGATGCGGCGGTGGCGCATCCGCTTCCACACCCGCACGAACGCCCGGATCAGCAGTTCCAGCTCCGCCCGGCTGATGCCGCTCTGGGCCAGCTGGCCATCGCGCTGCCGTGCCTCGAGGATGCGGCGCACCATCGTGCGGGCTTCGGCTTCGTTCGTGCCGGGGGGCAGGGAGCGCAGGGCCGCCTCACAGCCATCGGCCAGCATCAGGATCGCGGTCTCGCGGCTGCGGGGCGTGGGCCCCCGGTAGCGGAACATCGCCTCGGGGATCGAGGGATCCCGCTCCCGGGCCTGATGCAGGAAGTAGCCCATCTTGAGGGTGCCCTGGTGCTCCGGGATGAAGTCCGCCAGGGGGCGCGGCAGCCGGTAGCGCCGCGCCAGCTTCAGCCCCTCGTCGACGTGGGCCTGCAGGATCGCGGCGCTGGCGAAGGGGTCATCGAGCTGGTCGTGGGGGTTGGCGCCCTCCTCCTGGTTCTCGATGAACCACTTCGGGCCATGCAGCTTGCCCACGTCGTGGTACAGCGCGCCGGTGCGCACCAGATCCACATCCGCCCCGATGCTGCGGGCCCCCTCCTCCGCCAGGCCGGCGATCATCAGAGTGTGCTCGAAGGTGCCCGGGGCCTCACAGGAGAGGCGCCGCAGCAGGGGACGCTCCAGGTCGGCCAGCTCCAGCAGCCGGGTGCGCGTCATCAGCCCGAAGAAGGTCTCCACCAGGGGCGCCAGCAGCAGGCCGGCCATCAGCAGCCCGGCCAGCAGCAGCGCCTCGCTGATCAGATCGACCTGGCCGGGCTGCCCCCGCCCCTGCAGCAGCATCCACTGCACCAGCAGCGCCACGGCCGGCAGCAGCACGGCGAGCTGGAGCAGCTCCGCCCGGCTGCGCTGGCGGCCGGCCAGCACGGCGGCGATGCCGGCGGTGGCCGCCGCCAGCAGCAGGCGCAGCCCGAGGATCGCGCTCAGCGGCAGCGGCCAGAGCATGCTGGCGGCGGCGAGCCAGGCGAGGCCGCAGGCCGTGCCCAGCCCCTGGGCCAGCAACAGGGTGGGGGGCACCAGCAGCACCATCGGACTGGCCAGCGGACCGAGCCAGAGGTGGATCCCCTGCACGGCCAGCAGCGTCACCAGGGCCAGCAGGGCCTGCCGCGGCTCCAGGCTGGTGCGCCAGCGCCGCAGCAGCAGCACCATCACGCCGCAGATGGCCAGGGCCTCGAGGAAGTGGGCCAGCCAGGCCAGCGGCCGCGGCCGCCGGTTCACCAGGCCGAAATAATCGAGCACGTCGAAGGCCTGGGCGTTGATCGTCTCGCCCTGGCGCACCACCAGATCGCCCTGCTTCACGCCGATCGTGGGAATGCCCTGCTGGGTGATCAGCGATTCGATGCGCCGCTGGCTCAGGGCCGGGTCGCTGCGCAGGTTCGACTGGCTCTGCAGGGTGTGCACCAGCAGCCGGGCCCCGAGGTTGCGGGCCTGGGGGGGGAGGCGCTCCAGCTGCAGGGTGGCGGCCTGCAGCAGCTGGCCTTCCGACACCCCCGGTGCCAGGCCCTGGCTGAGCATGCGCAGCTGGGCCTGGCGCACGTCCCGGCTCCAGCCGGTAAGCGCGACGCTGCTCAGGCCCTTCAGCCAGCGGCGTTCCTCCTCGCTGAGCGTCACCGGTTCGACCCGGGCCTGACCGCTGCTGGCACCCGCCTCGATCGCCTGGAGCAGGTCATCGAGCTGGCGGCGGAGCACCATGCTCGCCTGCTCGTCCACCACCTGCACCGTGGTGCGCGGCAGCATCTGTTCGCGCCGCTGATCCAGGGCGCTGCTGTCCACCACCCGCGCGGCCTTCTCTGCGCGGTAGGTGAACGGCGCCACCATCCCTGGCCGCAGGTTGGGTTCCGCCAGCCAGGGCCAGCTGGTGAGCAGGGCCACCAGGGCGCAGACCAGCAGCACCGACGCCGTGTCCTGGCCCCGCCAGCAGGCCGGGGCCTGGAGCGGACACTCCGTGCGCAGCCATCGCCGCCAGAGTCTTCTCAGCCGGCGCTGAAGCCCGCTGGTGAACGGCCACCCAAGCATCCCAGGACGCTAGCCGCCACGGCGGCTTCCGCGTTGCAAGCTGGTGGCACAGCAACGCTCTGATCCATGGCCACCCGTCTCGATGGGCGTCAACTGGCAGCCGAGATCGAAGCCCGGCTGTCCCGCACCATCGCGGAGCGCCTCGAGCGGGTGGGCCGGGCCCCCGGCCTGGCCGTGCTGCGGGTGGGCGACGACCCGGCCAGCGGTGTCTATGTGGCCAACAAGGAGAAGGCCTGCGCCCGGGTCGGCATCGCCAGCCACGGCGCCCATCTGGCCGCCGCGACGCCCGCCGCCGAGGTGCTGGCCACCATCCGGCGCCTCAACGCCGACCCCGCCGTGGACGGCATCCTGCTGCAGCTGCCCCTCCCGGCCGGCCTGGATGAGGGGCCGCTGCTGGAAGCCATCGACCCGGAGAAGGATGCCGATGGCCTGCACACCCTCAACCTGGGGCGCCTGCTCAAGGGCGAACCCGGGCCCCGCAGCTGCACCCCGGCGGGCGTGATGGCCCTGCTGGCCCGCCATGGCATCGCGCTGGCGGGCTGCCGGGCCGTGGTGGTGGGCCGCAGCATCCTCGTCGGCAAGCCGATGGCCCTGATGCTCCAGGCCGCCGATGCCACCGTCAGCGTGGCCCACTCCCGCACCCGCGAGCTGGCGGCGCTCACCCGCCAGGCCGATCTGCTGGTGGTGGCCGCCGGTCGACCCGAGATGGTCGGTGCCGAGCACGTGCGGCCGGGGGCCGTCGTGGTCGACGTGGGCATCCACCGCCGGCCGGAGGGCGGACTCTGCGGCGATGTGCGCGCCGCCGAGGTGGAGCCCCTCGCCTCCGCCCTCTCGCCGGTGCCGGGCGGGGTGGGCCCGATGACGGTCACGATGCTGCTGGTCAACACCGTGGTGGCCTGGTGCCGCCGCCATGGCCTCGACCACGACCTGACGGATCTGGTGGTCTGAACGGACCTGGTGGTCTGAGGCCCGACCGGATCAGCGGCGCCGGCGCAGCCAGTCCCCCAGCCGCCGCGGCAGCGACCGGCGCAGCGGGCGGGGCCGGCTGGCGGCCACACCAGGGGCTGCCTGGGGCCCCAGCAGCACCGCACCCTGGGCGGCGAGGGCGGCCAGTTCCCCCTGGAGGTGGTGGCGGTCCTGGTCCTGCAGCTGCTCGGGCCGCAGACGTTCCAGCAGCTTGCGGCTCTGGCGCAGGTTGTTGAGCAGTTTCTGGGGGGTCTGGCCCTGGCGGATCTGCAGCCGCACCGCATCGAGGGCCTCCTGCACGGCGGCGGCCCGCACGGGGCGCCGGTGGGGGGCCCTCGCGATCCGGGTGAGCTCCTGGAGCAGGGAACGGGAGAGTTCGGGCGCGCCGGCCTCGTCGGAGGCGTCGCCCAGGCCCCAGTCCTGCCCCAGGCGCTGCAGGGTCAGGGCCGGCAGCTGGGGGGTCGGCGGCGGGCTGAACGGGAAGTGCTTCGGCAGGGCGGGATCGAGGCCCTCCCGGCGTTCGATCAGCAGAAAGCCCAGCTGCCGCCAGGGCCGTTGCAGCCGCCGCGGCAGGCCCTCCAGCTGCGCCGCCAGCCCCACGAACAGGGCTTCGGCATCGGCGATCGACGAGTAGCGCCGCGGCGCCGACGCGAAGGTCTCCAGGAAATCCTCGGCCAGGGCCAGTTCGCCGAGCTCCCGGGCGAGCTGGGCGGGATCCCCCAGGCGGTAGGCCTCCTTGATCCAGTCGTCGGCCAGGCCCAGCCGGTCGTGCTGCTCCCGCAGCTTCAGCCGCCGTTCCACCCAGCCGTAGGCCAGCTTGGTCTCGGGAGCCATCTGCAGGCTGGCCTCCAGATACTCCAGGTCGGCCCGGCTGACCTCCGGCGGCAGGATGGCCACCAGGGGTTCGCGGAAGCGGCCGTAGCGCTCCGGGTCCGTGTCCAGCAGGGTGCGCATCGCCGCCAGTCGCCGGTTGCCGTTGATCACGACCCCTTCGGCGTCCACCAGCAGCGGCTCGGTCTGCACCGCCAGGCGCTGCAGTTCCTGCAGGATCGGTCCGCGCGGATCCCGCGCCTTGGTGACCAGCAGGTCGTGGAGCAGGGCCTGGGTGCGGGGGCTGGCTTCCTCGGCGTGCAGCTTCGGCAGTCCGTCGGGCCGGGCGCCCAGCCGCTCCTCCAGATCGGCCAGCAGGCGGCCGTTGTCCACCCGGTACACCAGCAGCTCCTGGCCCAGCGGGGCGGCCGGCACCGTGCGGGGGCCGTCGTGCAGGGTCACCCAGTGGTCCCGCACGGCGGCGGCCGCGGCGGCGCTGATGCGGGCCCGACGTTCGGCGGCGTTCAGGAGCTGGGGCAGGACCATGGGCAGCGTTCCGGGGACGATCTCCAGTGTGAGCCCCCCGGCCCGATGGGGTGGATGTCTTGGCGGGGGTATGGGTTGCCTAGTGTGTGCGCTCGCGGCAGGCGGCCGGAACGGCGGGAGATCGCCTGAGAGAATCGCCGCCGATCCCGATCCCCCATGACTGCGGCGGTGAGCACGACCCCTGGCGGCACTTCTGGCCCGGACACCGGGGAGCGAAGCGCGGTCGGCCAGGCTCCGCCGGGGTTCGATTTCGGGGCCTATCTGGAGGCGGCCCGGCTGCGGGTGGAGGCGGCCCTCGATGGCGCCCTGGGGCCCGAGCGTCCCGAATCCCTGCGCCAGGCCATGCGTTATTCGCTGCTGGCCGGCGGCAAGCGTCTCCGTCCGATCCTCTGCCTCGCCGCCTGTGAACTGGCCGGTGGCGACGGCGACCGGGCCCTGCCCACTGCCGTGGCCCTGGAGATGATCCACACGATGTCGCTCATCCATGACGACCTGCCCGCCATGGACGACGACGATCTCCGTCGCGGCCGGCCCACCAACCACAAGGTCTACGGCGAGGCCAACGCGATCCTGGCCGGCGATGCCCTGCTCACCCGGGCCTTCGAGATGGTCGCCCTGCGCAGTCCGGATATCCCCGCCGAGCGCCTGCTGCGGGTGGTGGGCGAGTTGAGCCTGGCCTCCGGCGCCCCCGGGCTGGTGGGGGGGCAGGTGGTGGATCTGGAGTGCGAGGGCAAGGATGTGGACCTCGACACCCTCGAGTACATCCACCTCCACAAGACCGGCGCGCTGCTGCGGGCCTGTGTGATCACCGGCGCCATGATCGCCGGGGCCCCGGACGACCTGCTCACGGCCCTGCGCACCTACGCCCGCGGCATCGGCCTGGCCTTCCAGATCATCGACGACATCCTCGATGTGACGGCCAGCAGTGAGGTGCTGGGCAAGACGGCCGGCAAGGACCTCACCGCCGACAAGACCACCTACCCCAAACTGCTCGGCCTGGAGGCGTCGCGTCAGCGGGCCGAGGACCTGGTGGCCGAGGCCAAGGCGGCCCTGGCCCCCTTCGCCGCGGAGGGCAGGGCCGCTCCCCTGCTGGCCCTGGCGGACTACATCACGAGCCGCGATCGATGATGGCGGTCGCCCATGACCTCAGCCCCCTCACGGCACTCTTCGGCAACGGGGTTCTCTGGTGGGGGCTGGCGGCCTGTGGCCTGGCCCAGCTCTCCAAGCTGCTGATCGAACTGGTGCAGCACCGCCGCTGGCGGCCGGCCGTGCTGTTCGAGACCGGCGGCATGCCCTCCAGCCATTCCGCCCTGCTCACCGGCACCACGGCGGCCCTCGGCTGGCAGCAGGGATTCGGCGATCCCCTCTTCGCCCTGGCGGCCACGCTGTGTTTCGTGGTGCTCTACGACGCGGCGGGGGTGCGCCGTGCCGCCGGTCTCACCGCCCAGCGGCTGAATGGCCTGCCCGACACCCTCTGGCCCGGCCCCGCCGGGGATCCGGAGCCGGCCGTCGCCGCGTCGGGAGCCGTGCCGCCCCGTCCCCCCCTGAAGGAAAACCTGGGGCACACCCGCCTGGAGGTGCTGATCGGCAGCCTGATGGGGCCCGCCGTGGCCCTGCCCGGCCTGGTGTTCGTGGGTTCGCCGCTGGAGCTGGCCCTGCGCTGGGGGATCCTCCCCCAGCTGGCTTGAGCGCCCTGGCCCTCACCGCCGACCAGCAGGCCGCCGCCGAGGCCTTCGCCGCCTGGCTGGCGGGGCCGGCAGAGGGTACCCCCTTCGTGCTCAGCGGCTACGCCGGCACCGGCAAGACCTTCCTCTCGATGGCCTTCCTGGCCCAGGCGGAGGCCGCAGGCCTGTGCTGGACCGTGGTGGCCCCCACCCACAAGGCGGTGGGCGTGCTGCGGGACCACCTGCGCCGCGCCGGCCTCGCGCCGACCTGGTACCCCTCCACCATCCACCGGCTGCTGCGGCTCAAGCTCAGGCGCCAGGGGGATCGCGAGCGCTGCGAGGAGACCGAGCAGACCGCCGGGGCGCTGGAGCACCTGGGGCTCGTGCTGATCGACGAGGCCTCGATGGTCGACAGCGACCTGCTCGAGATCACCCTGCGCTGTGCCCACCCGTTCCGCACCCGTCTGGTGTTCGTCGGGGATCCCGCCCAGCTGCCCCCGGTGGCCGAGCCGCGCAGCCCGGTGTTCGCCCTGGGCCGCTCCGCCGGCTCGCAGCTCACCGAAGTGGTGCGGCACCAGGGGCCCGTGCTGCGGCTGGCCCGCGGCATCCGCGAGGCGATCCTGCCCGGCCGGCCGCCACCGCCCCTGCCGCCGGTGCGGACCGCCGAGGGCATGGTGGCCCTGCTCAACCGTTCCGACTGGCTGCGGGCCGCCCAGGACGCGATGCGCCGCAGCGCCGAGACGGACAACCCAGATCTGGCCAGGATCCTCTGCTACACCAACCGTTCGCTGGAGCGGCTGGTGCCGATTGCCCGGCGGGCCCTGCATGGCGCCATGGCCGACCAGCTGCCCGTGCTGCCCGGGGAGGTGCTGATCAGCCGCAGTGCGGTGATGGCTCCGGCCTGCCGCGAGGGGGAGGACGCCGCCGAGGAGCCCGACATGGTGCTGGGCTCGAACCGGGAGCTGGTGGTGCGGGATGTGACCCCGGAGCGCTGCGACCTGGCCGATTTCGGGCTGAGCAGCGCCGACCTGGGCGGGGAGCTGGCGGTGCCGGTGATCGACACCCTCACCGCCACGGTCGAGACGGGGGAAACCCAGCTGACGCTGCGGTTGCTGCCGGCGCTGGCCTCCCCGGGGCGCGCCGCCCTCGAGGCCGTGCTGGCGCGGCTGCGCCAGCAGGCCCGGCTGGCGGGAAAGCGGGAGGGCAAGGCCCTCTGGCGGCGCTTCTTCCTGGTGCGGGATGCCTTCGCCGCCCTCGGACCCGCCGCGGTGCTCACGGTGCACCGCAGCCAGGGCAGCACCTTCGCCCAGGTGTTCGTCGATGCCGATGTCTTCTGGCCCCAGGACCCGGTGCTCCGCCGCCAGCTGCTCTACGTGGCCGTGAGCCGCGCCAGCGAGTCCGTGGCCCTGATGGCGACGCCGGCCGCCCGCGACGAGGCCCGGATCTGGGCCGACTGGCTGCAGGATGACGCGATGGGCTGATCGGAGCTGATCAGAGCGGCATGCCGAGCCCCTCGATGCCCTGCCAGCCCAGGTAGCCCGCCAAGCTGAGGCTGACCAGGCCCAGGAGCAGGTCGCCCCGGGCGAACAGCCACGCCTTGCCGCCCTGCAGCAAGGGCAGCAGGCGCTCGCGGCCGGCCACCACCAGAGCCAGCAGGGGGGCCAGCAGCAGCAGACCGCTGGTCAGGGCGAACAGCGCCGTCGCCGCCACCTCCTGGCCGGGTGCCAGTCCAGCCTCCAGCAGGGTCCCCGCGGCCTTGGCGAACAGCACCAGGTTGTCCGGGCTGAGGATTTGCAGCGCTGCGCTCACGCCCAGCAGCAGCGGCAGCGGCAGGGCGACGAAGTGCTCGAGCCTGTCGGTCCATCCCGGCGGCGACGTCTCCTCCGAGCGGCTGAGCAGTTCCCGCAGACCGAGGGCGAGCAGGGCGCCGGCCCCCAGCAGGTCCAGGCCGGTCCGGTGGACCGTGCCCTTCGCCATCGTCAGCAGCAGGCCATGACCCACCGTCAGCAGGGCCGTCACCACGAGGCCGGTGGTGACCAGCCAGGCGAGCACGAACCAGCTCCCCCGCTCCAGGGGGCGTGCCCCGAGCAGCAGCAGCAGCAGCAGGGCGATGTGCAGGGGGGAGAGGCCGATCGCCAGGCCGAAGGCGGCGAGGTCCCCCAGCAGGTGGGGCAGCGGGGGCGCCGCGAGGGTGGGCATGGTCATGGGGCCAGGCGATCAGCGCGGGACGACACCACGGCATGACAGCACGGAATGGCACCAAGTTCTGGCACCGCTGCCCACCGGTGACCGGTTTCAGCGGCGAACAGTTTCAGTGACGAACGGTCTCAGCGGCGAACTTCGAACCAGTCCTCGCCGGTGAGGGCCAGCGGCTCCGTGCTGACGCCGTGAACCTGCGCCGGCGGCAGGCCGGTGCCACACCAGCGCTGCAGTTCGCCCAGCTCGTGGGTGGGGCCCTCCGCCTGCACTTCCACCGAGCCGTCAGGGAGGTTGCGCACCCAGCCCCCCAGGCCCAGGCTCTGGGCCCGGGCGCAGCAGGCGGCCCGGAAGCCCACCCCCTGCACCCTGCCGCCCACGATCATGCGCCAGCGCTGCTTGGTCTCACCCCGGCGCGCTTCGTTGGGGTGGAGGAACCGCCGCTCGGTGACAGCGGCCCGCTGCGCGCGGCGGCGGCGGCCATCCGTGAGGGAATCGCCGGGCATCCAGCCCAGTGGAGATGCAGCCAGCTGGCGTGCAGGGTCGGTGTGCTCCATCCTTCGCTCCGGCAGAGGCTGCCCCATCCTTCAACCTGCCACAGTCCGCCCGGATCGGCCACGCCATCGAGCTGCCAGCGATGGAACTCGTGGCCGACGAACCGCTCCCCGCGCCGCACCAGCAGGCCATCCCCGCAGGCGGTGGCCTCGCGGTAGCCCAGGCTCAGCGGGCCGCGTCGGGCCGAAAAGGGCAGCAGGCCCGCCATGCCGTGGGGGCGGTCCTGCGGATCGACCAGCGTCCGGCCCAGCAGCAGCAGCCCGCCGCACTCCGCCGCGATCGGGATCCCCGCCGCCGCCGCCCGGCCCAGGGCGCCGAGGCTGCGGCGGCTGGATGCCAGCTGGGCGGCATGCAGTTCCGGGTAGCCGCCGGGCAGCAGCACCGCCCGGCAACCCGCCGGCAGATCCTCATCCGCCAGCGGGCTCCAGGCGTGGGGCTCCAGGCCGCAGCCGCGCAGGAACTCGTCGGCCTCCGGGTAGCGGAAATGGAAGGCGGCGTCCCGCGCCACGGCCACCACCGGCAGCCGCTCGGTGGCGGCGGGGGCCAGGGTGGCCGCCGGGGGGGTGGCCTGGCGCCGCAGCAGCCCACGCACCGGATCCTCCCCGACCGATCCCCGCAGCGGGGGGGCGAGCAGGGGCCACAGCCGCTCCAGGTCGAGGTGACGCCGGGCCAGGCTGGCCCACACCCTCTGGCGCTCTGGAAGGTCCGGCAGCTCCCCCGGGGGCAGCAGGCCCAGGTGCCGGGAGGGCAGCTCCAGGGAAGGGTCGGAGGGCAGCACCCCGAGCAGGGGCACCGCCAGGCTCGCCAGGGCCTCCGCCAGCAGGGCCCGATGGCGTTCGCTCCCCACCCGGTTGAGCACCACGCCGGCCAGCCGCACCCGTGGCGGGCCATGGTCGCGGAAGCCCCGCACCAGGGCGGCCAGGGAGCCGGCCTGGCGGGAGGCCTCGACCACCAGCACCACCGGCAGATCCAGCAGGTGGGCCACCGCCGCCGAGCTGCCGTCCGTGCCCGGGCCGCGGCCGTCGAACAGGCCCATCACCCCCTCCACCAGGGCCAGGTCGGCCCGGCTGCCGTGCCAGTGGAAACAGGCCTGCACCCACCCCTCGCCGCACAGCAGCGGATCGAGGTTGCGGCAGCTCAGGCCGCTCACCCGGCTCAGCAGCTGGGGATCGAGGTAGTCAGGGCCCACCTTGAAGGGCTGCAGTCGCAGGCCCCGCTCCCGGGCCAGGGCCGCCAGGCAGAGCGACAGCAGGGTCTTGCCGCTGCCGCTGCAGGGCGCCGCAATCAGGCAGGGCAAGGGCGTGGGGGGCCGGCCCGGCCCTAACTGGGAAGCAGCTTGGCAGCGATCGGGGCCGCACCGGCCAGAAGGGGGTTGGTGGTGTCATGGCCGCCGGACAGCAACCGGGCCACCTCCACCTCCTCACTCTCGTTCGGCAGGGGCACCACGTCCTCCGCCAGCTCCATCGAGGCCATGCCGCCGGCCTCCAGGCGCATGCAGCCGCCGGACTCCGAGCACAGGATCACGCACAGCGGCGGCCGCCCGGCGGGAGCGCAGATCAGCCGCAGGCCCACCAGGGCGCCCGGGTGAATCTTGGGGCTGCCCACCGGCACCGGCATCAGCCGGAACTGCACCGACGAGCCATCGGCCCGCTGGAACTCGGCGCCGATGCCGGAGCCGGCACCGTCGGCGTCCACGGGGTAGGAGTCGATCAGCTGCCAGCCGAGGCGGTCGGCGAGCCAGGCCGCCAGCAGCAGCCCCTTGAGCGGATGGTCACCCTCCACGTCGATGTCCAGCTGCACCACGTGATCGAGGGCATCGCGCCGTGAGGGCGGATCGAACACCATCGCCAGCGATTCCCGCCAGCTGCGCAGCCGCAGCCAGTTGAGGTCGTTCACCGCCTGCCCCACCGCGATCCGCTGCACCAGCAGGTCGATGCAGCGGCGCGGCTGGCCCAGGGAGCTGTCCACCACCAGGCGACGGGGGGGCGGGGCGAGGGCGTCGAGCAGTTCCGGGGCCTCGTCCAGGCTGCTGTTCCACCACACCCAGCAGGGCAGCTCGTCCGGGATGAGCGGCTGCACCAGCTCGAGCTTGCTCTTCAGCACATCGCGCCCCCCCCGCAGGACCACCACGTCACCGCAGGCCGGACCGCCGGCCCCCTCCTCGGGCAGGGGACAGTAGGCCGCCACCAGGGTCTCCAGGGGCCGGCCCCCGTCCACAGTGGGGGCCAGGGTGATCAGACGCCGCGGCATGTGGGAGCTGATGGCGCTGTCCACGAACTGGCCGCGCAGGTCTTCGGCCTCCTGGCTGCCGGGCTGCTGTCCCAGCCGCCAGGCCAGGCGCTGGTCCATCACCGCCGTGCTGAACGGCAGGTCGAGGGCCGGCACCGCCGCCTTGGCGGCCTCGATCAGCTCCGCTTCCATCAGGCCGGTGAGCGGCCCCTGGATGCGGCCGGTGCGGATCAGCTGCTGCTGCAGCCAGGAGGGCTCGTACACCACCAGGGTGAAGGTGGCCGCGCCGTTGGAATGCTGCAGGTCCTCCCCCCAGAGGCGTTCCAGGTAGGGCGCCACATCGGCGGGGGGAAGGGCTGTGGGGGCCTGGAGGGTGAGCTGGGCGGACATCGGGGCGGGGCGATGGAGAAGCAGGCGGGAAGCGGCGGGTGTTCAGGGACGACGCCACACCAGGTCGTCTTCGGCCAGCAGGTTGTCGGCGGCGGCCGGGCCCCAGGTTCGGGCCTCGTAGGGATGCACCGGCAGCTGCCAGGGCGCATCCTCGATCAGCTCCAGCAGGGGGGTGTAGAGGCGCCAGGCGGCCTCCACCTCGTCGTTGCGGGTGAACAGGGTGGGTTCGCCGAGCATGGCGTCGGCCAGCAGGCGCACGTAGCCCTCGTCGCTGGGTTCCCCGAAGCTCTCGTCGTAGCTGAAGGCCATGTCCACGGGGCGGCTGCGCATGCCGGAACCGGGTGCCTTCACCTCGAACTTGATCTCGGCCCCCTCGTCCGGCTGGATGCGCAGAATCAGCTGGTTGGGGGTCGGGGCGCCACTGGCGGCGTCGAACAGGTGCACCGGTGCCTCGCGGAAGGTGAGCACCACTTCGGAGAGGCGTTTGGGCAGCCGCTTGCCCGTGCGCAGGTAGAAGGGCACCCCCTGCCAGCGCCAGTTGTTGATGAACAGCTTCATCGCCACGTAGGTCTCCGTGGTGCTGTTGAGGTTCACCCCGGGCTCGTCGCGGTAGCCGGTGATCGGGCGGTTCTTGCTTCCCCCGGCGCTGTACTGGCCCCGTACGCAGCACTTCCAGGGCTCGCTCTCGTTGGCCAGGTGGGCGGCCTGCAGCACCTTCGCCTTCTCGTTGCGGATCGCCTCGGCATCGAAGCGGCCGGGGGGTTCCATCGTGGTCAGGGCCAGCATCTGGGTGAGGTGGTTCTGCACCATGTCGCGCAGGGCACCGGAGGTCTCGTAGTACCCGGCCCTCTCTTCCACCCCCACCGTTTCCGCCGCCGTGATCTGCACGTTGGCGATGTAGTTGCGGTTCCAGATCGGCTCGAAGATGGTGTTGGCGAAGCGGAGCACCAGGATGTTCTGAACCGTCTCCTTGCCGAGGTAGTGGTCAATGCGGAAGATCTGCTTCTCTTTCGCACACCCCAGCACGACCCGGTTGAGCTCCTGGGCACTGGGATAGTCCGTGCCGAAGGGCTTCTCGATCACCACCCGGCTGCGCTCGGGATCGCTGAGCAGTCCCGCGGCGGCCAGGGCGCGGGTGCCACTGCCGTAGAAGGCCGGCGACACCGACAGGTAGAAGGTGCGGTTGCCGCGGGTGGCCCGCAGCCGGTCGATGCTCTCGAGCCGCTCGCCCAGCTTCACGATCGAGGCCGGATTGGAGAGATCGGCGGGCTCGTAGAAGAGCCCGGCCGCGAAGGCCTCCCAGGCGGCGGGATCCTCCGCGATGGTGCTGGCCAGCGACGTGGCCATGCGCGAGCGGAACTCGTCGTCGCTCCAGGGCCGCCGGGCACAGCCCAGCACGGCGAACTCGCTGGGCAGGCGCCGCTGCCGGTGCAGTTCGAACAGGGCGGGGACCAGTTTGCGGTGGGTGAGGTCACCGCTGGCCCCGAAGATGACGATGCTCTGGGGCGGAATGACCCGCTCCTGGCGAAGGCCGATCCGCAGGGGATTGGTCAGGACGGCGGCCATGGGGGGTGGGCTGGTCCTTCTGGTTTAACGACCCCAGCGCCGATGCCCAGGACTGCCGGCGGCTTTGTGACCCCTTCTGTGTGCGAACACGAAAAAAGCCCGCCGTTCGGCGGGCCTGGTCGAGGCGCTCGGGCGCGCTGGTGCGCCCACGGCCTGCAGGTTCAGTGGCCCGCAGATCAGTAGGTCTCCACGTGCCAGCGGTCGGCCTTCTTGAGCTGGGGCCGCAGCTCGCTCCAGTCGATGCCCTTGGCCGAAGCCGCGGCGGTCATCGCTTCGTCGATGCCGGGCTCCATGCCCCGCAGGCCGCACATGTAGACGTGGGTCCTGGAATCTTCGATCATCGTGAAGATCTCCTCGGCGTTCTCCAGCACCCGGTCCTGGATGTACATGCGGCCGCCCTTGGCGTTCTTCTGCTCGCGGCTGATCGCCTTGGTGTAGCGGAAGTTGTCCGGGAACTGGCTCTGGTAGTGCTCGAAATCGGCGTCGTAGAGCAGGTTGGCCGTGGTGGGCACACCCATGATCAGCCAGGCCTTGCCGCGGAAGTTCCAGCCGTTCTTCTCGCGCTCGGAAGGCTCGAACATGCGGCGCAGATAGGCGCGCATCGGAGCGATCCCCGTGCCGGTGGCCAGCATGATCACGTTGGCCTCCTCGTCTTCGGGCAGGAGCATCTCCTTGCCCACCGGGCCGGTGATCTTCACCTTGGCACCGGGCTCGATGTCGCACAGGAAGGTGGAGCAGACGCCGTTGATGGTCTCGCCGTCCTTCTCGTACTGCAGCTGGCGCACACAGAGGGAGACCGTGTGATCGGCCATGTTGTCGCCGTGGCGGGTGCTGGCGATCGAGTAGAGGCGCAGCTTGTGGGGTTTGCCGTTGGCATCGGTGCCGTCGGGAATGATGCCGATGCTCTGGCCTTCCACGTAGTGGAGCTGGGGATCGCCACCGGCCAGGTCGAAGGTGATGTGGTTCACCCGGCCGATGGCCCCCTCCGCCAGCAGGCTGTAGTTCTCGGTGACGGTGCCCAGGAACGGGTCCTTCGGCTTGTAGAGGTTGACGGGAACGGCGGCGTGGGACACGGCGGCGGGTTTCGAAGGAGCAGCGGCGGGGGCCGGGGCAGGGGAGGCTGCGGGGGCGTCGGTGGCCGTCGCCGAGAGCGCGCCGGCGACCTCGACGGCGGTGATGCGACCACCCTGGCGGGCGATGGTCTGCATCGTGCTCTGCAGCTGGGGGAAGGGCACCGTGAAACGTCGTTCAGCCTGACGTTGGCGGCCGATGCCGAAGGCTTCGACCACCACGGTGACCATGCGGCTGTCGGACTGAGAGGCGCTGCCCGTTGAAACACGCATGATGGCTGGGTCTCCGGCAAAAAATCCGGCTGATCATAGGAAACACACCGAACCGTCGATCTCTGGCGGAACGGCTTAGGTTTGTGCCGCAGCACACACAGCTCCCGTTGGCGCAGCTCCTCGCATCGCCTCTCGTTGCTCCGTCCTCGACTGCCGGGCCCGAGGCCCCTGGGCCGATGTCTTCCTTCAGCGGCAGCTGCAGTCTCGACACCATCCAGCAGGACATGGAGCGGCTGTCCCAGGGGACCCGCCGCCTGGCTGTGCAGCTGCGGCTGGGCCTCGAGCCGGATTTTCTCTGGAGCGTGCTGACCGATTACGCCAATCTCAGCCGCTTCATCCCCAACCTCGCCAGCTCCCGCCAGCTCTGGCGTCGTGGCAACCGGGTCTGCCTCGAGCAGGTGGGCACCCAGCAGTTCTGCGGGATGCGCTTCACCGCCAAGGTGGAGCTGGAACTCGAGGAAGACCGCGAAGCCGGTGAGCTGCGTTTCGCGATGAACCGGGGTGATTTCCGGCGCTTCGAGGGCATGTGGCGGATCCACCACGACGGCTCGATCACCAGCCTTCTCTACGAACTGATCGTGCAGGGCCGCCCCGGCATGCCGATCGGGCTGATCGAGCAGCGGCTGCGGGACGACCTGGCCAACAACCTGCGGGGTGTTCAGCTCGAAGCCATGCGCCGCGCCGGACTCGCCTGAGAACCGGCCTCATCAGCCCCCGCTGAGCCGGCGGAGGGACCTGGTATAGGACGTCCAGCGTGAGCGTTGCGCTTCCGCCCGCAACGGAAGCTGGATGCATACCCCCAAGGGGATTCGAACCCCTGTCGCCTCCGTGAAAGGGAGGTGTCCTAGGCCTCTAGACGATGGGGGCGAGGCCACAGCAGGAACGGCTTCAGGACTGGTGTCTTGGCCGTTGTGCTGATGGAAGGAAGCTACGGGTCAGGGTGACCCTTCGTCAAGGCAGCCTGGCGCTGTCCGGTCCAGACCGGCACGGTCACGTGGAAGCAGGCCCCTTCCCCCGGCTGGGACGCCACCCAGATCCGGCCGCCATGGACTTCGGCGATCCGCCGGCAGACCGAGAGCCCCACCCCGTAGCCCGAGGTGGTGTCGGCGGTCTGCGGCAGGCGCACGCGGTCCTGGAAGATCCGCTGCTGTTCCTCCGCTGGGATGCCGGGGCCGCTGTCGCAGATGCTCACCTGCACCCACTGGTCGGTGCGGTGCAGCAGGGTCAGGCTCACCTTGCCCTGCTCCGGGGTGTACTTGAAGGCGTTCTCCAGCAGGTTGAGCAGCACCTGGTGCATCCGCCGCTCATCGCCGAACACGTCCGGCAGGTCGGCCGGGATGTCGGTCACCAGGCGCAGCTCCCGCCCCACCCACAGCTTCTCCAGCTCCAGGATGGTTTCCGCCGCCAGCTTCCCCAGGCTCAGACGCTTCGGGTTGAACAGGGCCTCCCAGCGGGTCGTTCCCACCTCCAGCAGGTCCTTGGAGAGCTCCTCGATGTCGTTGAGCCGCCGCCGCACCACATCCTGGAAGCGGCGTTCATCGATCTGGCCGAGGGCGTGGCTCTGCATGGCCAGCTTGGCCGCCGTGAGCGGGGTGCGCAGTTCGTGGGCGACCATGCGGAGCAGGCGCTCCTGGACGCCGAGGCGCTCGATCAGGGTCTCGTTCTCCTGACGCAGCACCAGCAGTTGGTCCTCCAGTTGCAGTTCCCGCTGGGAGCGGCTGCCATCGAAGTCCAGGGAGTTCGGCTGCAGACCCAGACCCTTGACCGCCTCCACGTGCTGCCAGCGGGGCAGCCAGCTCTGCAGCCGCTGGGTGATCGGATTGCCCGCGAACACCTGTTTGGGGGGTGGGGCCAGCTTGACCAGGGCGGGGGTGGCCAGCAGCCGGTGCAGCTCCAGCAGTTCGGGCTGACGCCGGGGATCGGCGATCTCCAGGTTGACCTCGAAACCCAGCTCCTCCTGGCGGAGGAACTGGAGCAGGGTGCGCAGATCAGGACTGGCCAGATGATGGCTGGTAGCCACCAGCAACAACTGGAGAACCTGCCGCTCGCCGGGGAGCGCGCCTGTCAGCGAGGGATCCGTGCTCACGCAGCCACGTTATGGGGTCTGGGCATGGCCGGTCCATCGTGGCTATGAGAAAAGGAACGTGTCCTGACCGGTCGTCCGGATCAGGCCCCTTCCCAGGACTGGTGTTCCCAACCCATGCGCAGTGCCGCCCCAAGCCGGATCCAGCTGGACAGCAGCCTGCGGCGCTGGTTTTCCCGCAACCTGGGTCTGTGGCGCTCCCGCCGGCTGTATTTCTTCTCGGATGGGGAGGCCCTGCGGGTCGACATGATGCTGCGGGTGGAAGCCTTCTCCGAGCCGATCGAAGGGGAGGCCGCCTACCGGTTCACCTGGTGGCCCGACGAGGACCACGCCTTCTTCGAGCGCAAACCCCGCTTCGTTCCCACCGGCACCATGGAGGCCTACCTGTGTGGGCACCAGCTGCGGCGCAGCCGCGGCTACCTCTGCGGCAGCCCCACCAAGAGCCAGATCCGGCAGGTGGATGAGCACGAGCTGATCTTCGAGTCCCACTTCCAGGAATGGGACATCCTCGAGCACATCCGTCTGGTGGATCAGGACCGCTACCGCGCCCGGTCGATCTATTCCTGGCGGGACGGCGCCCTGGAGCTGGCGGAGACCCACCATGAGATCCGGGTCGAGGAGGCCGGGGTCGCCCTGGTGGCCTGAGCACTGGCTTCCCCTGCCCTGCCTGGCCGTTCCCTGGCTGTGCGTGCCCGCTCCGGTCGCCCCATGCCGCGATCGCCGGAGCGGGCGATGCAGCAGCATGGAACCATCCGGATCCGCTGCCTGGTGTTCCTGCTCCGCCGCTACGGCCTGCTGCTGCTGGCCCCTGCCCTGGCTCTGCCGTTGTGGTGGGCAGCCGCCCCAGCCCTGGCCGCTCCGGCCACCGAAGCGGAGATGGATCTCTACACCCGCATCGCCGCCGTCAACGTCTGCATCGCCCGGGCGGCAGGCGTGGAGTTCGACAAGGCCGTCGCCATCGCCGGGGAGACGATCGCCCAGGTGATCCAGGGCCAGCATGCCGGTGCCATCACCCAGGTGGGGGCCAAGCCCCTGAGCCTGGAGGATCTCCGCAAGGGATCGATCAACTCCGCGGTTCTGGGCGCCGCGGAGGTCTGCCCGAAGGAGGTGCCGGACGAGGTGCGCAGCATGGTGGATGCCGCCCTGAAGCAGGCCGGCGCCACCGAGACGCCCGAGACGCCGAAACCCGCCCAGACCCCACCCACCCGCAACTGAGCCCCATGGCCACGGTGCGCCTCGCGGACTACCGTCCCAGCCCCTGCCTGATCGCGCGCACCGACCTGACGGTGCGGCTCTTCGCCGATCACACCGAGGTCGACACCCGGCTGGAGCTCGTGCCGAACCCCGCGGGTTTCCCCGGCCCCCTGCTGCTGCGGGGGTTGGAACTGGAGCTGCTGGAGCTCCGGCTCGATGGCGTGGCGCTGGCGCCCCCGGCCTGCCGCCTGCTGGAGGATGGCCTGGTGCTCGAGGCCCCGCCGGCCCGGCCGTTCGTGCTGGAGAGCCGTGTGCGGCTCCACCCGGAGACCAACACCACCCTCGAGGGGCTCTACGTCAGCGGTGGGCTGTTCACCACCCAGTGCGAGGCCGAGGGCTTCCGGCGCATCACCTTTCATCCCGACCGCCCCGATCTGCTCAGTCCGTTCCGGGTACGGATCGAGGCCGATCGCCAGGCCTGCCCGGTGCTCCTCTCCAACGGCAACTGCATCGAGGCCGGCCTGCTGGAGGATCCCGCCGGCCAGGGGCGCCACTACGCGGTCTGGGATGACCCGTTCCCCAAGCCCTCCTATCTCTTCGCGCTGGTGGCCGGGCGCCTGGAGGAGGTGAGCGACCTGTTCACCACGGCCAGCGGCCGCCCGGTGAAGCTGCGCATCCATGTGGAGCCGGGCGATGCGCCGTACACCGCCCACGCGATGGCCTCGCTCAAGCGGGCGATGGCCTGGGATGAGCAGCGCTATGGCCTCGAATACGACCTCGACGAGTTCAACATCGTCGCCGTGCGCCACTTCAACATGGGCGCCATGGAGAACAAGAGTCTCAATATCTTCAACTCCAAGCTCGTGCTGGCCGATGCCGAAACCGCCACCGATGCAGAGCTCGAGCGCATCGAGAGCGTAGTGGCCCATGAGTACTTCCACAACTGGACCGGCAACCGCATCACCTGCAGGGACTGGTTCCAGCTCTCGCTCAAGGAAGGACTCACCGTCTTTCGGGATCAGAGTTTCACGGCCGATCTCCACGGCCAGGCCCTGAATCGCATCGAGAACGTTTCGCTGCTGCGCAACACCCAGTTCCGGGAGGATGCCGGCCCCACGGCCCATCCGGTGCAGCCGGACGCTTACCAGGCCATCGATAATTTCTACACGACGACGATCTACGAAAAGGGTGCTGAGGTGATCAGAACCCTCCACACCCTGCTGGGCGAGGAGACCTTCATGCAGGGCATGGCGCTGTATGTGAGCCGCCATGACGGCAGTGCCGCCACCTGCGACGACTTCCTGCAGGCGATGCTGGATGCCGCCGAGCGGGCCTGGGCCGAGGGCAGCCCTGCCCTCCCCAGCTTTTCCGGGGAGCAGTTCCGCCGCTGGTACCACCAGGCCGGCACTCCGGAACTGCACATCCGCCGCCACTGGGATGGCGAGGCCGGCCTGCTGGAGCTGCAGATCCGTCAGCACACCCCAGCCACGCCGGGGCAGCCGGACAAGCTGCCCCTGGTGATCCCCCTGGCGATGGGGCTGATCGACCAGGCGGGCCTCCCCCTGCCGGTGCGGTTCGAGGGGGAGGATCCCGATGCACTCCCCGGGTCCTCGCTGCCCTGGGGCCGGGGCACCCGCCTGCTGGTGATTGACCGGGAGGACCAGAGCCTGCGGCTGGTGGGGCTGCCCCGCCAGCCCCATCCGCCGGCCCTCTCGCTGCTGCGTGGTTTCTCGGCTCCGGTGAAGCTCGCGCTGGGTCGACCCAGCAGCGAGCTGGTGCATCTGCTGGCCCACGACAGCGACCCCTTCGCCCGCTGGGATGCGGCCCAGCTGCTGCTGCGCCAGGCGGTCCTCGCCCGGGCCGCCGGCCACCCGGATGGGGGGCTGGAGGAAGCCCTGGTCGTGGCGTTCCAGCGCATCCTGGAGGATCCCGTTCTCTCCGAGGCCAGCCGCAGTGTGCTGATGGCCCTGCCGGGCCTGCCGGAGCTGGAGGATGCCGCTGCCGAGCCGGATCCTCCGGCCCTGTTCGAGGCCCTGCTGGCCCTGCAGCGGCTGTTCGGCGAAGCCCTGGCCGATCCGCTGCGCTCCGCCCTGGACCGCTGCCGGCCCCAGTGGGGCCTGTCCTGGCCCGAGGGCAGCGGTGCCCGCCGTCTCACCGGCACGATCTGGGCCTGGCGGGCCGCGGCCGGCGATGCCGATGTGCTGCAGGCGGCCCGCCACGCCGTCGACGGTCCCTCGATGACCCTGGCCCGTGCCGGCCTGCGCGCCCTGCAGTGTCTGGCGGTGCCGGAACGGCAGGCTGCCCTGGAGGCCTTCTACCGGCGCTGGCAGGACCGGCCGGTGATCCTCGATGCCTGGTTCGCTCTGGAGGCCTCAGCCCCCTTCCAGGATGGGCTGGAGCGGGTGGCCCGCCTGCTGGAGCATCCGCGCTACGACCCGGCCGCGCCCAATTCCGTGCGGGCTGTGCTGGGGGGACTGGCGGGCAACACCCCGGTCTTCCACGCCGCCGATGGGCGGGGGTATCGCTTCATGGCGGCGCAGATCGCCGCGCTGGATCACCGCAACCCGATCACCGCCTCCCGCATGGCCAAGGTGTTCAGCCGCTGGCAGAGCTATGGCCCCGAACGCCGCCATCGCATGCGGGACGCCCTCTCCGAGCTGGCCGCCGCTGAGCTCTCCACCAACACCCGCGAGGTGGTGGACCAGTGTCTCGCGGCTGCAGAGGGCGTTGGAGAGGGCCCCTGAGCCCTGGCCTCTGCCCCTACCTGCTGCCGGGTAGGCCTGAGCGGATCTCCTGGTGCAGCCGGCGGAAGGCGGCGCGCCGCGCGGCGCCGCCCTCGGGTCCGGCATGGAGCCCCCACAGCCCCTCCCAGTAGAAGTAGATGACCCCATGGCCCCGGCCGGTGGCCAGCAGCACCTTCTCCCGCAGGGTGGCCATGTCCGGGGTGCGACCGCCGAAGCCCGCCAGGATGCCGATCTCCACGGGCATGCCCCAGCCCTTGGCCTTGACCAGGGCCGGCTGGTCGAGGTCCTTGGCGAAGCCCTTCACGGAGTAGGCGTAGTTCTGCACGATCAGGTCGTCGACCAGCTCCCCCACCGACCAGAGCTCCCAGTCCTGCAGCCAGCGGTTGTAGGCGAAGCGGAAGGGGCCGGGCGAGAGGCTGATCACCCGCTCCCGCCGAGGGGTGCGCCCGCCCTTGGCCGGGGTGGCGTCGAAATCCCGCAGCCGCTGGCGCAGCTCCCGCAGCAGACTGGTGAGCTGCTGGCGGCGCCACTTCATCCAGTAGCGGTCGAGGTGATTGTCGGGGGGCTCCCGGCCGGTCTCGGTGCGGTAGAGCTGGCGGGTGTAGGGGTCATAGCCCAGCTCCACCGGCCAGGCGAAATGGTCATCGAGCTGGATGCCGTCCACGCCGCAGCGCTGCACCACTTCGAGAATCAGGCCGATGAAGCGCTCGCGCACGCCGGGGTGGGCCGGGTTGAGCCACACCATCGTCTGGCCGTGCATCGGGTAGGCGGTGCTGCCGTCGCGGCGCTGGAGCACCCATTCGGGTTTCTCGCTCACGATCGCGGCCTGGCCCGGTTCCATCAGGCCGTACTCGAACCAGGGGATCACCTCCATGCCGCGGCGCTGCGCCTGGCGGGTCATCCGGCAGATCGGATCGAGGTTGGGGTTGGCCTTGGCCAGCGCCGGCTCCATCGGGGCGTGGCGCGAGCGGTGGAAGGTGGTGCCGCGGCTCCAGACGTTGGGGTAGAGGGTGGTGAAGCCGCTGTCGGCCAGGTCGGCCACGGCCTGGTCGAGGCGTGCCGGGTCGTAGTAGAGGGGGCTGGGGCTGTTGGTCAGCCAGACACCGATGCGCGGCTGCACGGGTGGCTTCTGGCGGGCTGGCGCGGGGCTCGGCAGGCTGAAGGCCGCCGCCAGCAGCAGATTCAGGCCCACCGGCAGCAGGGCCTTGAGGCGGCTGAACCGCTTCAGGGGCGCAAGGCGCGGCAGGGGCGCCAGGCGGGGCTGGGGCGCCAGGGGAGGGGGCGCCAGCGGGGTCAGCGGAACATCGAGCTGACCGAGCTCTCCTCGTGGATGCGCCAAATGGCCTCTCCCAGCATGTTGGCTACCGATAGCACCCGCAGCTGGGGGAAGCGGCGCTCCTGCGCCAGGGGGATGCTGTTGGTCACCACCACCTCCTCGAACAGTCCAGGCTCGGAGAGCCGTTCCGTGGCGGGCGGGGAGAACACGGCGTGGGTTGCACAGCAGAGGACCCGGGCCGCCCCGTTGCGGCGCAGCAGCCGGGCTCCCTGGCAGATCGTTCCGCCGGTGTCGATCATGTCGTCGATCAGGATGGCCGTCTTGCCGGCCACATCGCCGATCACGGTGAGGCTTTCGGCCACGTTGTGGGCAGCGCGGCGCTTGTCGATGATGGCCAGGGGGGCATCGTTCATCTGCTTGGCGAAGGCCCGGGCCCGGGCCACCCCACCCACATCCGGGGACACCACCACCACCTCGCCCAGGTCGAGGGTCTGGAGATAGTCGACCAGCACGGGTGATCCGTAGATGTGGTCGCAGGGAATGTCGAAGTAGCCCTGGATCTGGGAGGAATGGAGGTCCATCGCCAGCACCCGGTCGACCCCGCTCTTGGTGAGGAGGTTGGCCACCAGCTTGGCGGTGATCGATTCACGCCCGGCCGTCTTGCGGTCGGCGCGGGCATAGCCGTAGTAGGGAATCACCGCCGTGACCTGGCGGGCGGAGGCCCGCCTGCAGGCGTCCACCATGATCAGCAGCTCCATCAGGTGATCGTTCACCGGCGCGCAGGTGGGCTGCATCAGAAAGACGTCACAGCCGCGGATCGATTCCTGGATCTGGATGTAGGTCTCGCCGTCGGCGAAGCGCTTGATCACCCGCGGGCCGTCGGGAACCCCCAGGTAGGCGCCGATCTCGCGGGCCAGCTCCTGGTTGGACGTCCCGCTGAACAGCCGCAGGCGGCGGGTGTCGTGGCCTGGATCGGTGTGGGCGCGCTCCTGTGCCAGCCGATCAGCGGTGAGAAAACTGGTCACGGCGGGCGCGGGCGCGTCGGCTGAACCCCGATGGTAGAAGCGAGCCTGCCTGCTGGAGTGCAAATAACCATGACGCTTTCTGGCGGGCGGTTGCCCCCCTTGCCCCCCGCCCTCGTGTTGCTGGGCGCCGGCAGGGCCCCGGAGGTCGCGGCCCTGACGGCCACGGCCGGCCCGGTGCTGGCCTCCGCCCTCGCTCTGAGCCTGGAGGCACCGCTGCCGCCCGCCGATCCCCACGGGGGGCTGGCGGCCCTGGCGGAACGCGCGTCCAGCTCCGGCAGCGGAGCCCTGGTGCCGTTGCCGCTCGACCCCGGTGAGCCCCTGGCTGATGGCAGCACCTGGGCGGAGGCCCTGGGGGCCTGGCGGCAGCCTGCGCTGCTGCTGATCACCGCCGAGCAGCAGGCGAGCGGCCTCGCGGCGGCCATGGTCGCCCTGGCGCGTCAGGAGGGCGTGCCCCTGGCCGGCCTGATCCAGTGGGGCCTGCCCTGGCGGCCCGAGCTGCGGCGGCGGCAGGGCCTGCCCTGGCTCGGGGTGGTGGAGGCCAGTCGCCGCGGCGAAGCTGACGGGGCCCTGGAGACTCCCGATCTGGCCCTCGCCCTCGCCCTGGCCTGTGCCCGCCTCGATCTGGCCCCGGCGGCCGAGGGGGCGGCCGAGGGGGCGGACTAGGGGGCCTGGGCCCTCTCCCCAGCCGGTTCGGGCGGGGCTGGTTCGGGCCAGAGGGGATCCGGGGCCGAGCGGGCCATCTCCCGCAGCTGCTGGGGCCCGCCCTTGTCCTTGCCGCCGCTCCGGGGAGGGGCCAGGGGAAGGGTGCTGAACTGGGTGGGGGGATCGGCCCCAACGGACGCGGCCATCAGGCTCAGCACCTCGGCGGGGCTGAGGTTGGTGTCCACCTCCTCGCGCAGTTTCTCGACCAGCTCCGGCAGGGCATCGACCTGGCTCGTCAGGCTCAGCTCCTTGAGCAGGCTGCGCACCACCTCCTGCTGGTTGGCCAGCCGGCTCTCCACCGGCCGTGCCGGGTCGCGGTAGCGGGCCAGGTGTTCCAGCTGCTGTCCCTTGAGGCGCTGCAGTCCCCCCTGCAGATCGATCGTCAGCCCCTGGCGCTTGTCGCTGTAGCGCATGGTGGCGGAGGGGTTCACCTCCACCGAGCCGAGTCCGTCCACGAGGCTTCGCAGGGCGCCGCGGCTGACCACCAGGTAGCGGTCAGGCTTGCCGGGCTCCAGGCCCACCAGGTCCCGCACCGCATCGGCGGTGAGGGCGGGTCCCCCGCGCCGGTAGAGGCTGCCGAGGGGCAGGAGCTGCGTCTGGCCCGGCAGTTTCACGGCCAGGCTGGTGGGCACGCCCAGCACCTGCAGCGGTCCGCCGGGATTGACCCGCAGCAGCAGCAGCGCGTCGGCGTTGGCGGGGCCGGGGGGAGCGGCCTTGTTGGTGGGGTCGGTGAGCCGGTCGGCATCCACCCCGATCACCAGCACGGTCACGGGGCGGTTGGGGGGCTTGGCCAGATCCGCGATGCTCCGTTCCTGCTGGGCCTCCAGCCCCGGGTCGGGCTTCGACCAGAGGATCCCCAGCAGGCCCAGCCCGCCGAGGATGCCCAGACCCGCCAGTCCCAGCCGCACGGCCAGGCGGGCGCGGAGGGTTGGGCGGGCTGCCGTGGGCCTGGCTCCCCCGGCGCGGGGAGGCTGCTGCCCGGCGGTGGCGGCGGAAGGGGGCGAGGGGCGAGGGGGCATCGGGTTCGCTGGGCGCCCATTCGTCACGGGGCAACCACTTTGGCTCACCCCCTGGAGGGACGGTCCGTCTAGGTTGTGGTCCAGCGACAGGCCTTCGCGTGCCGGCCCCTCCACCATCCTCCGCCGGCCGCGTCCAGGCACCCCATGAGCGGGCCCGCCCCCTGGCCAAGGGGAGCATCTATCCGGCCAAGGACCTCTGCAGCCAGTGCGGCCTCTGTGACAGCCGCTGGGTCGCCTACGTGCGCGACAGCTGCGCCTTCCTCACCCAGCGTTTCGAGGCGATGGAGCGTGGGGCCCACGGCCGCAGCCGCGACCTCGAGAACGAGGACGAGCTCTACTTCGGCGTGCAGCAGCGCATGCTCACCGCCCGGCTGCGCCAGCCCCTCGAGGGGGCCCAGTGGACCGGCATCGTCAGCCGCATCGGCGTGCGGGCGCTGGAAACCGGCCTGGTGGATGCCGTGCTCTGCGTGGGCCAGAGTCCGGAAGACCGCTTCACGCCCGTGCCGCGGCTGGCCCGCACCCCCGCCGAGGTGCTGGCGGCCCGGGTCAACAAGCCCACCCTCTCCCCCAACCTGGAGGTGCTCGAGCAGCTGCCTGGCAGCGGGATCCGCCGCCTGCTGGCGATCGGGGTCGGCTGCCAGATCCAGGCCCTGCGGGCTGTCCAGCACACCCTCCCGCTCGACGAGCTCTACGTGCTCGGCCTGCCCTGTGTGGACAACGTGTCCCGCCAGGGTCTGCAGACGTTTCTGGAGAGCACGGTCAGTTCCCCGGAGACCGTGGTGCACTACGAGTTCATGCAGGACTTCCGCATCCACTTCCGCCACAGCGACGGCCGCACCGAGACGGTGCCGTTCTTCGGCCTGGACACCCCCAGGCTCAAGGATGTCTTCGCCCCCAGCTGCCTCAGCTGCTTCGACTACACCAATGCCGGTGCCGATCTCGTCGTCGGTTACATGGGGGCGACCTTCGGCCGCCAGTGGATCACCGTCCGCAACCCCCGGGGCCAGGTGCTGCTGGATCTGGTGGCGCCCGAGCTGGAGGTGGCCCCGGTCACCAGCCGCGGCGACCGGCGGGCAGCGGTGCAGCAGGGCATCGAGGCCTACGACCGGGCGGTCAGGCTCCCCCGCTGGCTGGCTGAACTGGTCGGCTTCTTCGTGCAGCGCATCGGTCCCCAGGGGCTGGAGTATGGGCGCTTCTCGATCGACTCCCACTTCACCCGCAATGCCCTCTGGGTGAGGCGTCACCACCCCGGCAAGGCCGACGCCCACATCCCCGCCTTCGCCAAGAGGATCATCAGCCGCTACCGGCTGCCGGCAGCGTGAGCAGCCCCTCGGGTTCGAACCGTCGCCGCTGCGGTGTCCTGCTGCACCCCACCGCCCTGCCGGGCCCCGGACCCTGCGGCACCCTGGGCGAGGCCGCCCATGCCTGGTTGGAGCTGCTGGCTCGCCATGGTGTCGGGGTCTGGCAGTTGCTGCCCCTCGCCCCGACCGACAGCACCGGCTCCCCCTACAGCTCCCCCAGCGGCTCGGCGCTCAATCCCTGGCTGCTCGACGTGGACCGGCTGGTCGCGGAGGGGGCTCTGACCGAGGCGGACCGGCAGGCTCTGCCCGACCATGGATCGAGCGAGCGGGTGGATCTGGCGCTGATGCCCGGCCGCACGGCCGCGCTGGCCGCCGCCCTGGCCCGGCGCTGGCCCCAGCAGCCCCCCGCGCAGCAGGCCGCCTTCCGCTCCTGGACCCTGCAGCAGAGCCACTGGCTGGCGGACCACTGCCGCTTCATGGTGCTGCGGGAGATGCACGGCAACCGGCCCTGGTGGCTCTGGCCGGCGCCGCTGGCCCGGCGGGATCGGGCCCCTCTGCGCCGCCTTGACCGGGAGCAGGCGGGCCCCCTGCTGGAGCAGGCCCTGTTGCAGTGGCATCTGCAGTGCCAGTGGGAAGCGCTGCGTCACCGCGCCCAGCAGCTCGACGTCGATCTGGTGGGCGATCTGCCCTTCTACGTGGCCCACGACAGCGCCGATGTCTGGTGCCACCCCGGCCTGTTCTCCCTCGGCGGGGATGGGGGGCTGGAGCAGCAGAGCGGGGTGCCACCCGACTACTTCTCGGCCACCGGTCAGCTCTGGGGCACCCCGGTGTACCGCTGGTGGCGCCACTGGCTCAGCGGCTTCGGCTGGTGGCTGGCCCGGCTCGGCCGTCAGTTCGCGCTGTTCGACCGGCTGCGGCTCGACCACTTCCGCGCCCTGGAGTCCTTCTGGAGTGTGCCGGGCGCGGACACCACGGCCACGAACGGCCGCTGGCGCCGCTCCCCCGGAGGTGTGCTGCTGGGGCTGCTCTGGCTGCGCTGCGCCCAGAAGGGTCGCCTGCAGAAGGATGGGCGGCTGCCCCTGATCGCGGAGGACCTGGGGGTCATCACCCCGCCGGTCGAGGCGCTGCGGGATCGTTTCTCCCTCCCCGGCATGAAGATCCTCCAGTTCGCCTTCAATGGCGACGAGGACAATCCCTACCTCCCGGCCAACATCCACGGACGACGCTGGGTCGTCTACACCGGCACCCATGACAACGCCACCACCACCGGCTGGTGGCAGGCCATGGATGGTGACGAACGCTGGCGGGTGGAGCAGGCACTGGGGGAGCCGATCACCGCCCCGGCCTGGCAGCTTCTCGAGGCCGCCATGGCCACGGAGGCCGACCTGGCCATCGCGCCGGTGCAGGACCTGCTGGAACTCGACGACCGCTCCCGCTTCAACACACCGGGCACCGGCTCGGGAAACTGGACCTGGCGGCTGCAGAGCCCGATCGCAAGCCTGGAGGGGCCCCTCAAGGGCCTCGGTGAGATGGCACGCCGCCACCGGCGGGCCTGAGCCCCCGCTGCGATGGGCCCCCGGGGTGGGCCCGGTTCGGCCCGGTCCACCCCCTACCGGTCGACCACCTACCGGTCCGGCCGGCGGTAGGTGGTGGGCTGCCCGGGGCTGGCCGTCACGGCGAGCCCATTCCAGCGGACCGCGTCCGCTTCGGCCGGAGCCGGGGTGAGGCGCAGGGTCCAGGGCCCACTGATCTCGAGGGCCAGTTCCCCACTGGCTCCCTTCAGTTCGGTCGTGACGCCGCGGCCGGTCTCCAGGCGCAGCTGGGCCGGTGAGGCCAGCCGCACCATCAGCTCGCCGCGGGCCTCCTCCCGCTGCTGCCGGGGGGTACCCGTTCCGAGCAGCTTGAGGCCCCGTCCGGCGGCCGCCCGGTCGAGGGGGCGGAGGTCGGGATAGATCGCCAGCAGCACCTGTTCGGCCCCGGGTTGCCGGGCCTGTTCCTCGGGGGGCAACGGTGGGATCGGCCGCAGCACCACCAGCCCTTCTGCCGCCAGCTGCTGTTGCTGCAGGTTGAGGCCATACACCAGCCCCAGGGTCAGCACCCCGTAGACCAGGGTGCCCTGCCAGGTGGTGAAGACGTCGATCGAGCCGGGGGTGAAGCGGCGCAGCAGACCCTCCCGCCGCCGGTTGTCGGCGGGGGCCGGGCTGGCGGGCAGCACCACCTCCAGGCTGCCGGGCTCCAGATCCAGATGCCGCTCGATCAGCGGCAGCATCGTGCGCAGGTAGGTCGCCTCGGGGAGACGGTCGCGCCAGCCCCGTTCCAGGGCCTCGAGCACGGGTGTGCTGATCCGGGTCTCCAGGGCGAGCTCCCGCAGGGTCAGCTGGCGCTCCTCGCGGCGTTGGCGCAGCCGCTGGCCGGCAGACACCAGCGGGTCTGCCGAGACCGCGTCAGCCGCGGGCGAGGTGCGACCACGGCCCCAGCGCCAGAACCGGCCGAAGCGCGCGCGCGGGGGGGCAGAGGGGCGGCTCAGGAGGGATGCTCGGCCAGGGCCTGCCATTCTTGGCGATCGAGGGCCCGCCAGTGCCCCTCGGGCAGGTTTCCCAGGCGCAGGGGGCCGATTGCCACCCGCTGCAGATCCCGCACGGGGTGCCCGAGGCCCTCGGCCGTGCGCCGGATCTGGCGGTTGCGGCCCTCCCCCATCACCACCTCCAGGCAGGTGGCCCCGCCGCTGCGGCGCAGCACCCGCACCGCCACCGGCTGGCTGGGCCTGCCGTCGAGCGGAACCCCTGCCGCCCAGCGCTTGAGGGTGTCGGCGGAGGGGACCCCCGTCACCCACACGCGGTAGCGCTTGCGGTGGCCATAGCGGGGGTGGCTGAGCCGCAGGGTCAGATCCCCCTGGTTGGTGAGCAGCAGGGCGCCGCGGCTGTCGGCGTCGAGGCGCCCGATCGGGTGGAGGCCCCGGCCCTCGCGCAGGTCGGCGGGGAGCAGATCCAGCACGGTGGGTCGGCCATGGGGGTCGGAGCAGGTCGACAGCAGGCCGACGGGTTTGTTGACCAGCAGCAGCAGCGGCTCGGCCGGCCCGGCCAGGGGACGTCCGTCGAGCGTGATGGCATCCCCCTGCTCCGGATCGGCCCTGTCGCCGAGCTGGGCGACGGCGCCGTTGACCCGCACCCGCCCGCTGCGCAGCAGGTCCTCGGCCCGCCGCCGCGAACAGATCCCCGCGGCGGCGATCAGTTTCTGGAGGCGCTCCCTGGCCATCACCCCATCGTGGGGGAGGACGGGAAAGTGGTGATAGGGTTACGAAACGAATCAGTTTCGTAACTCCCTTCCCCATGCCTTCCCTGCCGGTGGCCACTGCCGATGGCTCCGTCTTCCCTGGTGGTGCCGATCTGGTGCGCAGCTACCTGCGCGACATCGGCCGGGTGCCGCTGCTGACGCACGAGCAGGAGATCACGCTGGGCCGCCAGGTGCAGGAGCTGATGGCGATCGAGGAGACGGAGCAGGAGCTGACGATGCGTGCGGGCGGGACGCGTCCGAGTGCGGCGGAGCTGGCGAAGGCGTTGGGTCTGAGCGGCCCTGTGCTGCGCAAGCGCCTGCAGGCGGGCCGCCGGGCGAAGGAGCGGATGGTGGCGGCGAATCTGCGCCTGGTGGTGAGCGTGGCGAAGAAGTACACCAAGCGGAACATGGAGCTGCTGGACCTGATCCAGGAGGGGACCATTGGCCTGGTGCGGGGTGTGGAGAAGTTCGACCCGACGCGGGGTTACAAGTTCAGTACGTATGCGTACTGGTGGATCCGCCAGGGGATCACGCGGGCGATTGCGGAGAAGAGCCGCACGATCCGGCTGCCGATCCACATCACCGAGACGCTGAACAAGCTGAAGAAGGGTCAGCGGGAACTGAGCCAGGAGCTGGGCCGGACACCGACGGTGACGGAGCTGGCGGGGTATGTGGAGCTGCCGGAGGAGGAGGTGAAGGACCTGCTGTGCCGTGCGCGTCAGCCGGTGAGTCTGGAGACGAAGGTGGGGGATGGGGAGGATACGGAGCTGCTGGATCTGCTGGCGGGGGATGGGGAGCTGCCGGAGGAGCGTGTGGACGGGGAGTGCCTGAAGGGGGACCTGCGGGCGCTGCTGGAGCAGCTGCCGGAACTGCAGGGTCGGGTGCTGAAGATGCGCTACGGCATCGATCCGGATTCCGCCGAGACCTCTGAGCCGATGAGCCTCAGCGCCATTGCCAAGAACCTGGGCATGAGCCGCGACAAGACCCGCAATCTGGAGCGCAAGGCGCTCGAGGGCATCCGCTCCCGCTCCGGAATGCTCGAGGGCTATCTGGTGGCCTGAGTGGTTCCACCGTTCCGCACCCATTCCTCGGGCCGCTCCCACGCGGTCAGGCTGCGGCGCTTCTCGAGGTTCCGTCGGCCCCGGTAGCGGCGCTCTCCCCGATGGCGGCGCCACCAGGCCTCCGCCCGCTGGCTGTACTCGGCCTCGCGCAGGGCCCCGGGCGGGTGGCTGGCGAGACCATCGAGGATCAGGTCGGCCCGGCGCCGGCCGGACCCGTAGGCCCGGTTGAAGGCGGCGAAGGCCTGGCCCTGGGCCGCCGGGTCGTAGCGACTGGCCAGCAGCACGGTGTAGGCATGGTCATCGGCCTCGTGTTCGGCCGCCTTGCTGTAGGGCTGCTGCAGCACCACCCGCACCGCCGCATCCGCCAGCTGGCCCAGGCTGCGGGGGCCCAGCCGGCGGCTCAGCAGTTCGAAGCGCACGTGGGCGAAGCAGTGGCCGAGCTCCACATGGCCGATCTCGTGGGCCAGCACGGCCACCAGGGCGGCCTCGGAGTCGAGCAGGCTGAACAGCTCCCGGCACACCAGGATCACCCCGCCGGGCAGGGCCCGGGCGTTGGCGGCGCCACAGTCGCCGATCGCGTAGGCCCGGTAGGTGAACGGCCGACGGGTGCCGGGTCGCAGACCCTCGATGAGCTGATCGAGATAGGGCTGGTCCGGATCCCCTGGGCGCAGCTGGCTCTCGTAGCGCCGGTGCAGGGTCTGACCCAGGGCCTCTTCGTCGAGATCGCCCACCGGCAGCACCCGGTTGGCCAGCCGATCCACCAGGTGCCCGGGTGTGCCCAGCAGCTGGAAGGGGGTGGCCAGGGATGTCTCCAGGGGCGGGGTGGGCCTGCCCTGCCAGAGCAGCGCGATCAGGCCGGTGCCACCCAGCAGCAGCAGGGCCAGCAGGCCCAGCCGGAGTCTGCCGCCGGGTGCCTCCTTCATTCGAACCGGCTCCGGAAGCGGCTGGCGATCGCATTGATCGCCAGCATCAGCCCCCCGACGCCCACGAACACCAGGCCCCGCAGCCCCAGATCCGCCTGGGCCATGTCGATCGCCACCAGCCGGACGAGGCAGGCCCCCAGGCCGATCAGGGCGATCGTGCGGAACGGGGGCTCCCGCAGCACCGCACCGAGCACGTAGATCCCGAAGGCTTCCGCCGCCCACAGCAGGGTGAGCAGGGAGCGGTCGTAGCGGCTGGCGAGGTAGTACGCGACGGCGGCGAACAGGGGCAGGTAGAGCCAGCGGAAGGGATGGGGCGCCACCCGGCGCCCGATCCAGGTCAGCAGCGCCAGCCCGCCGGGATGGCGGAGCTGGTCGGGATCGAGCCAGCGGTGGGCCGCCACGATGAAGCCCACCTGCAGGCCGATCGCCAGCAGCCCCAGCGTCTGAGGCTGGGCCGCCCAGTGCGGACTCGGGGAGGGCAGCGTGCCCAGCATCGCCACCAGGGTGGCCAGGCCCAACCAGAACAGGATCACCGCGTAGACCTGCAGGCGACTGGCGAACAGCCGGCGCAGGGGGGGGCTGATCAGCACCAGGGCCAGGAACGACCAGGCCACCGGTCGCCAGAGCAGCCCCACCTCGCTGAGCACCAGGGCCGCCGTGGCCAGCAGGGAGCCCTCCAGAAGAGAGGGCTGGAGCCGCTCCCAGAGCTTCAGCTCCGCCAGGACCGGACGTGGCCGGAAGAACCACCCGTAGAGCAGCACCAGCACCGCCAGCAGCTCGATCAGCAGCCGCCCCCGCAGCGACAGCGGCCCGAGCTCCACGATCGCCGGACTCTGGCTGATCACCAGCAGATAGGCGCCGACGTAGGCCAGCAGGTTGAGCCCTGCCAGCCCGAGGGCGTGGGCGGCATCCCGGCCGGGCAGGCGATCCGCGGCCTCCAGCCAGAGCAGGGCCAGCAGCAGCCAGGCCACGCCCGGGATCAGCGGCGAGACGGGCTGGAACAGCAGGTGGGCGGCGAGGCCGAGCGTCAGGCCCAGCAGATCCAGCCCCAGCCAGCGGCCGGGCGGTGTGGAGCCGGCGAGGTCCCGGCCGCGGCCGCTGAGGTGCAGGCCCACGGCCAGGGCCGCAAGCGGGGTCAGCCGCAGCAGCAGGGCTCCCGGCGCCCAGGGCTGCCCGTTCAGCAGCTCCGGCCAGCTGAGCAGATGCACCAGCCCCGCCGCCGTCGTGCTTCCCGCCAGCAGGCCGGCGGGGCGCCAGCGTCTGGCCAGGAGCAGCAGGAGGCCCAGGGCCACGGCGGCTCCCCAGAGCGCTGCGGGTGCCGCCAGGCCTGCCAGGGTGCCGGTGAGCACCAGAGCCGGAGCCAGCCAGCCAGCCGTGGCCGGCCACGGCACCGGCAGGCCACGGCGCAGCAGCAGCCGCGGCAGGCCGGTGAACAGAGCGGCCTCCACCAGCAGCACCACGGCGTTGGGCTGGAGCGCCGGGAAGGAGGTGCCGACCAGGCGCAGCCCGATGGTGGCGAGGGTCAGCACGGCAGCGGTGCCCTGCAGCAGGCCCCAGCCCAGTCGCCGGCAGGCCGTGGCCTGCCGGTTGGCCAGCAGCAGCAGGGCCAGCAGGGTGAGGGGCAGCAGTCGCGGCAGCAGGGTGGGCCAGGACCAGGGTCCCGCCACCAGCACCCACAGCCAGAACTGGGCATGCAGGGCCACCACGGCGCCATTCAGCCCCCCCCGCAGGCCGGGGGTCTGCCAGCGACGGGCCAGCAGCAGCAACCCGCCGATCACCCCCAGCAGCAGGGCCGGCCGCCAGGCCGGCGCACTGGTCAGGCCGATCGCCACCCACAGCGGCGGCCCGGCCAGCCAGCCCAGCAGGGGCGGCAGCGGCAGCGGCACCTCCCGCCGGTGCAGCAGTTCCTGGCTCCCGGCCAGCAGCAGGGCCGCGATCAGCAGCACCGAGGTGGTCTGCGCTGGGGAGGCGGCAAAGCCCGGCAGCTGCAGGTCCAGGCGGCCCGCCAGAGCCTGGAGCAGCGTCAGGGTGGTGAGCGCGGCGGCGCTCAGACCGCTCAAGGCCCAGCCGAGGCGACGAATCCAGGGGGCCTGCTCCACCACCCCCAGCCACAGGAAGGCGAGGCTTTCCGCCTGCAGCACCAGCAACAGGAGCGGCAGGTCGGCGATCAGGGGCTGCAGGCTGAACACGGCCGCCACCGCGAAGCCCTGGGCCCCGAGGCTGTCGGCGAGCTCCAGCCACGCCCAGCCGTTGCGGCGGGAGCGCCGCGCCAGCAGCAGGGCCGTGAGGGCGCCGAGGCCGAGCACCGTGGCCCGCAGCACCGCCTGCCGGGGGTAGAGCAGCAGGGCCAGCCCCAGGGCGCCCCCCTGGCTGATCAACACCGCCAGGGGAAGGGGCTGCAGGCGGGGGGAGAGCCAGCGGGGCTGGTGCTGGAGCAGGATCCCGCCTCCGAACACCAGCACGGCGCTGAGCGCACCGAGGAGCCGCAGGCTGGCGTCGTCGTCGTCCAGGAAGGGTTGGCTTCGCACCACCCAGGCGAGGTGGTACAGGGCATAGGCCCAGGTCACCACCAGTTGATGGGCGTTCCAGCGCCGGCCCCCCGGCAGGCGGCTGCCCAGCAGGCACACCAGGGTGGCGATGACCAGGGTGAGGCCCGACTGGGGGACGATCGCCAGCGGCACCAGGTTGACCACCACGTGCAGCGCGGCGATGGTCTGGGTGCGGGCCAGGGTCGCCAGCGCCAGGTTGACCAGCACCGCCAGGCCGATCAGGACGAGGGAGAGGTCCTGGCGCTCCGTCCATTGCAGACCCAGCTGGGGCAGGGTGCCGGCGGCGGTGCAGGCGAGCAGGAGCAGGGCCCCGGCTCCGCTGCGCATCCAGGTGGTGAGGTTGCGCCAGGGTTCCCGCTGACCGACCGCCAGGGAGGGTGCCGCCAGTGCCAGGGCAACCACCACCGTGAGCAGGAACCGTTGCAGGGGCCTGAGCAGCAGGGCCGCGTTGATCACCGTGAAGGTGATCCCCGCGACCAGCACGACCACCCCGAGAATCCCGGTCCAGTTCTCGACCAGCAGGCTCTCCACCCGCTGCCGCAGACCGGGGCCCTGGCGTTGCGTCGCCGGGGTGGGCCGGGCTGGCCGGGCCGGCTTCAAGCCAGGTCGCCGGGGGGGCTCGGTTCGCGCCTCGGGTCGCCGGATCGGGCCTGCGGGCTCCGGTGGGGGCGGTTGTGCTGCCGGCGGCGCGGGGGGTGGCAGCTGGGGCAGCGGTGTTTCGGCTGGTGGTGTCTGCGGTGAGGGCCGCGCTGCAGGGGGCTGGGCGATGCGGCCCTCGAGCGTCGCTACGGCCTGCTCGAGCCGGCGCAGCCGTTCACGCAGCGCGTTGCGTTCCCGGATCAGCAGGGCCAGACCCACCAGTCCGAGCAACACCAGGAAGCACACGGCCGGGTCCGAACCTGTCCCCGTGGGTTAGCCGAGCTGCGGGCCGCTGCCCACACCGTCGTGATATCCGGAAACCCCGGAAGCCGCGAATCCGGTGCGCGCCGGGGTCAGAAGAACTGGTCGAAGTTGTCGAAATCGACGGCGCTGAAGGTGCCGTTCTCGACCTGCGCCATCAGCCGCTCCAGTTGGACCCACAGGGCGCCGGCCGTGCCGATCGAGAGCACGAACGACACCAGCAGCGCCGCTCCCGAGGAGAAGCCGAACACCTGGAGGCTGCCGCCGATGAAGAGGGTCACGCCGATCACCACCCCGATGTAGGGCAGGGTGGTGGCGCCATTGCCGAGCGGCAGCAGCGCCAGCCGGTCCTGCTTCCATCCCTCCAGGCGGTTCTGCACGAGACGGGCGAAGGTGAGGCCGCAGAGCACGCTGATCGCCAGCCCCAGGCCGGCCAGCACGTAGGGGGGCTGCAGCAGGGGCGCGTACTCGAGCAGGAACTCCTGGGCATCCAGATCGCCATAGCTGCCCAGGGCCAGATCGGCGGCCGCCTCGCTCAGGTTGACTGGCGCGGAGCTCGGCTCGAAGGGCACAGGATTCAGGAACTGGCACCAGCGACCCTAGCCGCGCCGGGTGGCGGCGCTCAGGCTGGGGCGCTCAGGCTGGGGCAGTCAGGCGGCGGCGGTCAGGGGATTGAGCCGGGCCAGCAGGCCGCTGGCCAGTTTGCGGGCGCTGAAGGTGCGCCGAAGCAGGTCGGCGAGGGCCCGGAGATCGTCGGTGTGCAGGCGGTCATCCCGCACCAGGGTGAGCAGCAGACGCTGGCGCAGGCTGGCCCCATCCGGTCCGAACAGCAGCTTCAGGCCCGAACCGACAACCGGCAGCAGGTCCGTACTCGGGCCGTCATCCTCGAGCACCCCGAGCAGGCTCTCGAGGCGCTCGATCCGCAGGCGACCGTCGCGGTCGAACAGCACCTCGAGCAGTTTCTCGCGCATCTCCGCGGTGTCCCCGGCGAGCAGGCGACGGGCCACGTAGGGATAGGCCACCCGGATGATCTTGAAATCGGGGTCGAGCCGCAGGGCCAGGCCCTCCTGGCTCACCACCGCCCGGATGATTAGGGCGAACCGCACCGGCACTCGGAAGGGGTAGTCGAAGACCAGTTCGGAGAAGCGGTCGGTGATCGTCTTGAAGTTGAAGTCGCCCACGTTCTCGCCCAGGGCGCCACCCAGCACCTCCTCCAGGGCCGGGAGAATCGGTTCGAGATCGGTGCTGGGGTGGAGAAAACCGAGGGTGACGAAGTCCTGGGCGAGGGCGCGGAAATCCCGGTTGATCAGGTGAACCACAGCCCCGGTGAGGGTGAGGCGATCGGCATTGCTGATCGAATCCATCATGCCGAAATCCACATAGCCCACATGGCCGAGGGGACCGGTGCGGCCGGGCAGGGCGAAGAGATTGCCGGGGTGGGGATCGGCGTGGAAGTAGCCGAATTCCAGCAGCTGCTGCAGGCCCGCCACCACGCCGGTGCGGATCAGGGCCGTGGGGTCGAGGTGCCGGGCTTCGAGCACCTGCCGTTCCTGCAGCTTGGTGCCGTGGATCCAGCTGGTCGTGAGCACCCGTTGGGTGCTCAGCTGGCGCTCCACCCGCGGCACGGTCACCTCGGGATGGCTGGCGAACAGGGCGGCGAAACGCTCGGCGTTGTCGGCCTCCTTGCGGTAGTCGATCTCGTCGAACAGGGTGCGACCGAACTCATCGATGATCTCGTCGAGCCCGAATCCCAGATTCAGCGGCAGCAGCGGTGCGGTGAGGATGGCCAGCAGCCGGATGATCACCAGGTCCCGCCGCAGGATCAGGGGCAGATCCGGCCGCTGCACCTTCACGGCCACCCAGTGCCCGTCCGGCAGCAGGGCCTTGTACACCTGCCCCAGGCTGGCGGCCGCCACCGGGTAGTCCGGGAAGAGCTCGAACAGCTGCTCCACCGGGGCCCCCAGCTCCGCTTCGATCGTCCGCAGGGCCACGGCCTGGGGGAAGGCGGGGAGGTTGTCCTGGAGCTGGGTGAGCTGATCGAGCCAGTCCCGCCGCACCAGGTCGGGCCGGGTGGAGAGGGCCTGCCCCACCTTGATGAAGCAGGGGCCCAGGCTGGTGAGGGTGTCGAGGATGCGCTTGCCGAGACGCTGCTGGACGCGGCGGTCGGTGCTGCTGCCCTGCACCAGCAGCGCCAGGGCCAGGCTGGCCAGTTGCCAGAGCACGAAGACGAGCCGTCCGACCAGCATCCCGGGGCGCCTCAGCAGCCAGCGCAGGTCCTCCCGGGGGGCGTAGCCCAGGGGAGCGGGGACCGCCGGGGTCCCGGGGCTGGCTGCGGCGGTCAAGGGCAGGGTCGGATGGGGACCGAGACTCTAGAAACGCGGGACCGGCCGGGTGTTCCGCCCCTCGCCATCCAGGCGTTCCCGCACGGTTTCTCTTCTTTCCTCTTCCCTCTTTCTGTCTCTTCTGTTCGCCCCCACCCCTGCCGCCCTGCCGCTCCACCTGCCGGCCCATGGCCGGGGCCGGGGGCTGCCGCCCGATCTGGCGCGTCTGCTGCGCCAGCGCCCCGGCAGCTGGGATCTGCCGGAGTTGCCCGGGTTCGGGGGGCCGCTGGAGCCCGATGGCGCGGTGGCCCGTGAGCAGCAGGTCTGCGCCGAGCTGCTGGGGGCCGAGCGCTGCTGGTTCGGGGTGAACGGGGCCAGCGGTCTGCTGCAGGCCGCGCTGCTGGCGCTGGCACCACCCGGCAGCCGGGTGCTGCTGCCGCGCAACCTGCACCGGTCCCTGCTGCACGCCTGTGTGCTGGGGCAGCTGCAGCCGGTGCTGTTCAGCCTGCCCTTCGATCCGATCAGCGGCTTGTGGCGGCCTCCGACCCCTGAGGGGCTCGGCCGGGCGCTGGCCGGGGCCCTGGCCGGCGGCCCCCTGGCGGCCGTGGCCCTGGTGGCCCCCACGTACCACGGGTTCGGGGCGGATCTGGCGGGACTGACCGCGGTGGTGCACCGGGCCGGTCTGCCCCTGCTGGTGGATCAGGCCCATGGCAACGGGGAGGCCCTGGCGGCCGGGGCGGACCTGGTGGTGGTGTCCTGCCAGAAGAGTGGGGGTGGCCTGGCCCAGAGCGCGGCCCTGCTGGCTCAGGGTCGTCGCTGGGACGTGGAGGCGGTGCAGCGGAGCCTGCTCTGGCTGCAGACCTCCAGCCCCAGCGCCCTCCTGCTGGCCTCCGCCGCCAGCAGCCTGCGCCATGGCCGCAGCGCTGCGGGGCTGGCCCAGCGCGCCCGGGCCGTGGAGGTGGCGCGACGCCTGCGCCGCCGCTGCCGGGACCTGAACCTGCCGCTGCTGGCCAACGACGATCCCCTGCGCCTGGTGGTGTTGACGGCCGCCCTGGGCATCGGCGGCCTGGACGCCGATGTCTGGCTGCTGGAGCGCGGGGTGCTCGCCGAGTTGCCGGATCCCGGCACCCTCACCTTCTGTCTGGGGGTTGCACCCCCCCGCGGGGTGGTGCGACGGCTGCCCCGGGCCCTCGCGGCGCTGGCCCGATGCCGCGGGGGCGAACCGTTGCCGCCCTTCAGCGCTCCGCCCCTGCCGCAGCTGGGGGAGCCGGAGCTGCCGGTGGGGCAGGCCTGGCGCGCCCCTGCCGAGCGGGTCCCCCTCGCGGCGGCGGCAGGCCGGGTGGCCGCCGAGCCCCTCTGCCCCTACCCGCCGGGTATCCCCCTGGTGATTCCCGGGGAGCGCATCGATCCTGCCCGGGCCCAGTGGCTGCAGGGGCAGGAGCGGCTCTGGCCTGGCCAGATCGCTGATACGGTGAGGGTTGTGGCCAGCTGATGGGAAGGCATCACGGCGGGCTGCGTCCCCGGCCCAGACCTGCCCCTCCCCGCGTTGGCCCCATCCCGCGTTTGTTCGAAGGCCGCCGTTGATGGACGACCCCAGTGCTGCGTCCCCGGCCTCGCCCTACCAGTGGGATTTCGTCACCCCCGGGCTGCCGGACGGGGCCTTCGACGCCGCCCCGGGCTTCAGTCCCACGCCGATGGAACTGCGGGTGATGCTGCTGGCCCATCTGCGGCCCCGGGCCGAGTCCCTCGTCTGGGATGTGGGCGGGGGCACCGGCGCCCTGGCCCTGGAGATCGCCCGGCTCATGCCCCGGGGCCAGGTGCACACCCTGGAGCGGGATCCCGAGGCGATTGCCCTGCTGGAGCAGAACCGCCGTCGCTTCGGGATCACCAACCTGCATATCCATCCCGGTGCGGCGCCGGATGATCTGGCCCGGCTCCCGCCTTCCCCCGACCGGGTCGTGCTGGAAGTCGGCCGCCCCCTGGGGGATGTGCTGCGGCTGGTCTGGCAGTCGCTGCAGCCCGCAGGCCGCCTTGTGATCAGCACCGCCAGCCTGGAGGGCCTGGTGGATGCCACCGATACCCTGGGCCAGCTCGAGGCGCGCGATGTGCAGGTGGTGCAGGCCACCGTCCACCGGATGCAACGGCGCGGCAGCCAGGCCAAGCTGGCCGCCGCCGAGCCGCTGTTCCTGATCGCCGCGGAGCGTCCGTGATCCCCCAACCCCGCACCACCACGTCCCTGCCGCGGTTGTTGAGCGGCTGGGCGGCCGGAGCCTTCGGCTTCGTGGTGGTGATGCTCGGCGGCTGGTGGTTCACGGTGGCGGTGGGTGTGATCGTGCACCTGGGTCTGCTGGAGTTCTTCCGGATGGCCCAGTCGAAGGGGATCCGCCCGGCCACCAAGACCACCCTGGTGGCGGTGCAGCTGCTGCTGGTCTCCACCCAGCTCGCCAGCCATGGCAGCTGGTTCGCCGGCGGCGTGGCGGCCGCGGTGCTGCCGGCTTCGGGGGCGGTGATCTGCGGCTGGCTGTTGCTGCAACCCGTCACCGGCACGATCGCCGACATCGCCGCCTCGGTCTTCGGCCTTTTTTATCTGGGCTTTCTGCCCAGTCACTGGATCAAGCTGCGGGAGCTCCCGGAGAACGGTCTGGCCCTCACCCTGCTGGCCTGCTTCCTGATCGTGGCCACCGACATCGGCTCCTACGTGATCGGCCGGCGCTTCGGCCGGCGCCCCCTCTCGCCGATCTCACCGGGCAAGACCGTTGAAGGGGCCCTCGGTGGGGTGGCCTGTGCGATGGCGGTTGGCGCCGTGGGCGGCACCTGGATCGGCTGGGGCTGGGGCTGGTTGATCGGCGCCGCCCTGGGAGCCGTGGTGGCCCTGTTCGCCCTCGTGGGTGATCTCACCGAGTCGATGATGAAACGGGATGCCGGACTCAAGGACTCCGGCGATGCCATCCCCGGCCATGGCGGCATCCTGGATCGCATCGACAGTTACCTGTTCGTACCGGCGGTGGTGTATTCCCTGGTCACCCTGGCGCTGCCGTTGCCCCTGGGCTAGGGGGACACGGGTCAGGGAGACACCAGGGCTTCGCCCTCCAGCACGATCAGTTCACCCTCCAGCGAGGCCCGTTCGATCCGGATCGCCGGGTCCATGGGCAGGTGCACCACAGCCGCTCCATCGAGGCGGCGGATCGCGATCGTGCCCCCGTCGGCGCCGATCGTGGTCCGGCACTCGACGGGCCGGCCGCCATCGGCTGCCGCCGCCGACAGCACCAGATGAGCGGCCTCGGTCCGGAACGCCGTCACCCGCTGGCCCTCCAGAAGCTGTTCCCCCAGGCTTTCGGCCAGGGGGAGCCACTCCGGCCGCCCGAGCGACTGGCTGAGTCCGCTCGCCGTGAAGCCCACCAGCCCCCGGACCGTGAAGGCCTGGTCGAGCTCCAGCGGCTGGCCACGCCAGAGATGGCCGAGCTGCACGGCGATCGCGCCGCTGCGCAGCTCGGCCCGTTCCAGCTGGAGGCCCTGGTACACCACCTGGGTGGCCTGAAGGCGAACCCCCTGCAGACGCCCCCGCAGCAGGCCGAGGGCCGAGCCCTCCAGTTGGATGTCCAGACTCTGGACGGCCTGGCACTGCTGCCGCACCCACAGCTGCAGGGCGCTGGCCAGGAGCTGCAGCACCGGTCCGCTGGCCTGGGAATCGGCGGCCATGGTCAGCGGGGCTGTCCTTCCCGCCAGGTGGCCGCGACGGTCTCGGGTTGATCGATGTGGGGGAGATGGCCGCAGGCTTCCAGCTCCCGCACCCGCTCACCGAGCAGGGCCAGGGCGGCCCTTTTCTGGGGCTGGCGGAGGATGCGGTCATCCGCGCCCCAGAGCACCTGCAGCGGTTGGGAAGGGAGGGGATGACCGCAGCCCGCGAACCCTCCTGTGCGCGCGAAGCGGCGCAGGGCCTCCCCCCAGCCGGGGGTCGCCAGATGCAGGGAGGCGATCTCGAGCTCCGCCTCACCCACGGCCCGGTCGGGATCGGCAAAGGCACTGCGGCAGAGGCCGCGGCGCACCCCCGGCAATCCCAGAAACCGCACCCCCAGGCCGTCGAGCACCGGTGGCAGCGGCATCGGCCGGCCGGTGAGCCCGGCGGGGGCCAGCAGCAGCAGCCGTGCGATGTGCTCCGGCCGCTGGCGGGCCAGCTCCACCGCCACCGATCCCCCCATCGAGGCCCCGATCAGGCCCACCGGGGCTTCGCCCACACGGTCGCCCAGGGCCGTCAGCAGGGCCCGCAGATGGCTAAGCACCGCCTCCGGCCCGTAGCGGGCCTCCGCTGGCCTGGGACAGAAGCCGAAGCCGAAGAGGTCCGGAATGATCAGCTGGTGCTGTTCCGCCAGCAGGGGGGCGAGACGACGGAACTCCAGGAAGGAGCTGTCGAAGCCGTGCAGCAGCAGCAGCGGCGGGCCCTGGCCGATGACCGCAACCGGCCAGGCCCCCTCCAGGCCGTCGAGCTGCCACCACTGAACGGCCCGGGCCAGGGCCCGGCCCTGGGGGTCGATCAGGCTGAGGGCGGCCCGCTCCACCAGGTGGCGGCACTGCTCCAGCGGGGTCTCAACGGCGGTGGCGGTGATCACGCTGCGGCACGCTCGCCGCTGCAGGTGCTGACCAGGGCGGCCAGCAGATCCACCGGTGTGACCCTGAACGGCAGGTGGTGCAGGTCGGACCCTGGGGCGCAGGCGAAGTCACAGGCCTGCTGAAGTTCTTCGAGGCTGGCTCGCCCCAGGCCCAGCTCGGCCAGGTCGCGCGGGATGCCCAGCTGCCGGAACAGCGGCAGCAACTGACGCCGGGCCTGGGCGGCCAGCTGGTTCCCCCCCAGCACCTCCTCCAGCCGCAGTTGCACGAGGATGCCGAAGCCGACCTTTTCGCCGTGGAGGGCGCCATGGCTGCCGGCGAGCTGGGTGAGCCCGTTGTGAACGGCATGGGCCGCCACGGTGCGGCAGCGGGCCCCACCCAGGCCGCCGATCACACCGGCGGTGAGGCCGCAGGCCTCGGCCACCCGCACCCAGGCTTCGCTGGCCGGTTCGGCCAGGGCCGTCTCCGCCTCGATCAGCAGCTGGTCGCGCAGCACCCGGGCCATCTGCACAGCCTGCTGGATGAGGCCATCGGCGCTTGCCGAAGAACTCACCGAGGCCTCATACCACTTGGCCAGGGCATCGGCGATGCCACTGGCCAGGGTGCGGCCGGGAGCGGTGCGCACCAGGGCATGGTCGAAGACGAGCAGGTCCGGGCAGCGCTGCAGCGCCACATCCCGCTGGAAGGCTCCGTCGCGGCTGTAGACGTTGGAAAGGGCGGTCCAGCCGGCGCAGGTGGCCGCGCTGGTGGGCACGGTGATGCAGATCAGACCATGGCGCTCGGCCAGCAGCTTGCCGGCGTCCAGCACCTTGCCGCCGCCGGCAGCGATGACCGCCTCCACCGTGCTGGCGGCTTCCCTGATCTGGCGGCTGATCCGCGCGAGGTCCTCCTCACAGCAGTCGAACGCCAGGCCGGCCTCACACGGGTTGAGGCCGGCCTGGCGGAGATCCAGGGCCAGTTGCCGGCGCAGGGCCTCGGTGGCCGCTCCCCGGCCCAGCAGCAGGGGTGTGTGGCAGAGGCTGGCTATCCGGGGAAGGGCCCGCAGCCAGGCTCCCTCGCCGCGGATCACCTCACGTGGTGCCACCCAGTGATGGCTGGGCTGCGAGGTCTGCTCGGCGGGCTGGAGGACAGGCTTGCTGAAGGGCCTGGAAACGGCGCGGCTGGATCGCTGCTGGGGCATGGCTGGATTGTAAAGATCGCGCCGTGACCCAGCGAACGGCTGTCCAGGGAGTTTCCAGGGAGCCGGTCCCCGGCCCGGGGACCGGAGCCTCAGGCTCCGGCGCCGGCCAGTTCAGGCTCCGGCGCCGGCCAGTTCAGGCACCGCGGCGATGGGCGCCTGCTTGAGGATCACCACCTGCTTGGCTTCGTTCACATCCACCACGGCGCTGTCCCCTTCTCCGATCCTTCCGGAGAGGAATTCCTCGGCGAGGGAATCCTCCAGCAGCCGCATCACCGCACGACGCAGCGGGCGGGCCCCGTAGGAGGGGTTGTAGCCCTCCTCCACCAGCCGTTCCTTGAAGGCCTCGGTGACCGAGAGGTGGATTCCCTTCTCGTCCATGCGTCCGAACACCTCCTTGAGCATGATCTCGGCGATCTCCTTGACTTCGTCGCGGGTGAGCTGACGGAAGACGATGATCTCGTCGAGTCGATTGAGGAATTCAGGGCGGAAGTACTGCTTCAGCTCCTCATTCACCAGGGACCGGATGCGGTTGTACTGGGTGTCTTCGACATCGCCACCTGAGAACTCGAAGCCGAGGCCGCCGCCACCCTTCTCGATCACCTTCGAACCGATGTTCGAGGTCATGATGATCAGGGTGTTCTTGAAGTCCACCGTGCGTCCCTTCGAGTCGGTGAGGCGTCCGTCTTCGAGCAACTGCAGCAGCAGGTTGAACACATCGGGGTGGGCCTTCTCGATCTCGTCGAACAGCACGACGGTGTAAGGACGCCGCCGCACGGCTTCGGTGAGCTGGCCGCCCTCGTTGAAGCCCACGTAGCCCGGAGGCGAACCGATCAGCTTGCTGACCGTGTGGCGCTCCATGAACTCCGACATGTCGAGCCGGATCATGGCGTCCTCGCTGCCGAAGAAGTAAGCCGCCAGCGACTTGGTCAGCTCCGTCTTGCCGACCCCGGTGGGTCCGGAGAAGATGAAGCTGGCGATCGGACGGTTGGGGTTCTTGAGGCCCACGCGGGCCCGGCGGATCGCCCGGGAGACGGCCTTGACGGCTTCGTCCTGGCCGATCAGGCGCTGGTGGAGGGTCTCCTCCATGTTCAGCAGCTTGGCCGACTCGCTCTCGGTGAGCTTCTGCACCGGAACGCCCGTCCAGGACGCCACGATGTGGGCGATGTCCTCTTCCGAGACCATGGGCGAACGGTCCGGATCGGAGAACACCTCGACCGCGGCTCCTTCGGGAGCTTCGGAAGCGGGTTGATCATCCTTGCGGGCCTGCAGGATCGTGCGGATCTGCTCGCGCAGCTCCACCTCCTTGTCGCGCAGTTCACCGGCCTTGGTGAAGTCCTGCTCGCGTACGGCCTCCTCCTTCTGCTTCTGAACGGCACGCAGTTGCTTGTCGACTTCCTTGGCCGCGGGCGGCAGCTTGGAATTCATCAGGCGCACCCGGCTGCCGGCCTCATCGATCAGGTCGATGGCCTTGTCGGGAAGGAAGCGGTCGGAGATGTAGCGATCCCCCAGGGTGGCCGCCGCAATCAGGGCTTCGTCGGCGATCTTCAGCCGGTGGTGCTCCTCATAGCGCTCCTTGAGGCCGCGCAGGATCTCGATCGTGTCTTCCACGGAGGGCTCGCCCACCATCACCGGCTGGAAGCGGCGTTCCAGGGCGGCATCCCGTTCGATGTGCTTGCGGTACTCATCCAGCGTGGTGGCACCGATGCACTGCAGCTCGCCTCGGGCCAGGGCCGGCTTGAGGATGTTGGCGGCGTCGATCGCCCCCTCGGCGGCACCGGCGCCGATCAGGGTGTGGACTTCATCGATCACGAGGATCACGTTTCCGGCCCCCCGGATCTCCTCCATGATCTTCTTGAGGCGTTCCTCGAACTCACCGCGGTACTTGGTTCCGGCCACCAGCAGGCCGATGTCGAGGGTGAGGACCCGCTTCTCCTCGAGGATGTCGGGAACATCGCCGGAATTGATGCGCTGGGCGAGCCCCTCGGCGATGGCGGTCTTGCCGACGCCGGGCTCGCCGATCAGCACGGGATTGTTCTTGGTGCGGCGCCCCAGGATCTGGATCACCCGCTCGATCTCGTGCTGGCGGCCCACCACGGGGTCCAGCTTGCCATCGGCGGCCTGCTGGGTGAGGTTGCTGCCGAACTCGTCGAGGGTGGGGGTCTTGGTGGAGCCCTTGCCGCCGCCTCCGGCGGCCACCTCGGCGGTCTCGCCCAGCATGCGGATCACCTGGGTGCGCACCTTGGCCAGGTCGACGCCGAGGTTCTCCAGCACCCGGGCGGCGACACCTTCACCCTCGCGGATCAGGCCCAGCAGCAGGTGCTCGGTGCCGATGTAGTTGTGGCCGAGCTGGCGGGCCTCCTCCAGGGAGAGCTCCAGCACCCGCTTGGCGCGGGGGGTGAAGGGAATCTCGACGGCCACGAAGCCGGAGCCCCGCCCGATGATCTTCTCCACCTCGACACGGGCGTCCTTGAGGTTGACCCCCATCGACTTGAGCACCTTGGCGGCCACGCCGGTGCCCTCACCGATCAGACCCAGCAGGATCTGCTCGGTGCCCACGAAGTTGTGTCCAAGGCGGCGGGCCTCTTCCTGGGCCAGCATGATCACCTTGATGGCCTTCTCGGTAAACCGCTCGAACATGGGCCGGGGCCTGTTGCAAGTTGATCCAACCTATCAGGATTAACCGGAGCGGTGTGGATGCGGTGGCTTCAGATCGAGAATCCCAGTTGCTGCAGGCCTCCGCTGCGTTCTCATTGCAACTCAATGCGGCAAATACTGGCCGCTGAGGAATAAGAAAAGGCGGTTATCCACACCCATCCGGCTGTCGATCCCCATCCCCCAGCCGCAGCCATTGGATCAGGGCATCCTCGCCGTTGCGGTAGTAACCGCGACGTCTGCCGGCCGTCGTGAAGCCAGCCCCCCTGTACAGGGCGATCGCGGCACGGTTCTCGACCCCCACCTCCAGGGTCGCCCGGGCGGCTCCGCGCCGACGCCCCTCCCGCAGCAGTTCCCCCAGCACCCGCCGGCCCAGCCCCTGGCGGCGCCGGTCCGGCAACACGGCCACCAGGGTGATGTGGAGCTCATCGATCACCAGCCAGGCGCAGCCCACACCCACCAGCCCATCCCCCGCCCAGAGCCCGATCCCGGGCCGGCCGGGATCGCCCAGTTCCGTGTGCCACTGCTGTGGGGTCCAGAGTCCCCGCAGGCACTGGCGATCGAGGGCGAGACACTCCTCCAGGTCGGTCGGGGCCAGGGGAGCCGACCGCAGCCCGCCGGTCGGGGGTGGTGCCTGGCTCACGGCCCAGCTGCGGCGGTGCTTCCGTACATTCTTTCGTGACGTCGATCTCCGAGAGCCGCGCTGCCGCCATGGTGATGTCCAGCGAAACCGTCACCGGCGCCGAGTCGCGGCCAGGTCAGTCCCCGGTTCCCTCCGCCCAGCCTGCTGCCGCCGTCGCCGCCGCCCTGCGGCCCTTCGAGCCGGAGCGGGACACGGCGAGCCCCAACCGCAACCTCACCCCGCTCACCACGGCCCTCGATGGCGAGGGCCGTCTCCAGGTCGGGGGGTGCACGCTCAGCGAGCTGGCCCGCACCTACGGCACACCGCTGTACGTGCTCGATGAGGCCACGCTGCGGGCCACCTGCCGGGCCTATCGCCAGGCCCTTGCGGCGGCCTATCCGGGTCCGTCCCTGGCGCTCTACGCCTCCAAGGCCAACAGCTCGCTGGCCATCACCGCGATTGTGGCGGAGGAAGGCCTCGGGCTGGATGCGGTGTCCGCCGGGGAACTGCTCACCGCCCTGGGCGGCGGCATGCCGTCGGAGCGCATCGTCCTGCACGGCAACAACAAGAGCCGCGAGGAGCTGGCCCTCGCGGCCGTCCAGGGGGTGACCGTGGTGGTCGACAACTGGCGTGACCTCGAGCTTCTCGCCGAGCTGTCACCGTCGTTCGAGCAGCCCGTGCGGCTGATGCTGCGGTTCACGCCGGGCATCGAGTGCCACACCCACGAGTACATCCGCACCGGCCATCTGGACAGCAAGTTCGGTTTCGATCCCGATCAGCTGGAGACCGTGCTGCACCACCTGCTGGGCTGCCCCTGGGCGCAGCTCACCGGCCTGCATGCCCACATCGGCTCCCAGATCTTCGAGCTCCAGCCCCACCGCGACCTGGCGGGGGTGATGGCCGACGCCCTGAAGCTGGCGCGGGATCTGGGCCATCCCGTCACCGACCTGAACGTGGGCGGAGGGCTGGGGATCCGCTACGTCGCCAGCGACGATCCGCCCAGCATCGAAGCCTGGGTGCGCACCGTGGCCGAGGCGGTGGCGGAGGCCTGCCGTCAGCGCAGCCTCGAGCTGCCGCGGCTGCTGTGCGAGCCCGGCCGCTCCCTGGTGGCCACGGCCGGCGTCACGGTCTACACGGTGGGCAGCCGCAAGGAGATCCCGGGGATGCGGACCTACCTCGCGGTCGATGGCGGCATGAGCGACAACCCCCGCCCGATCACCTACCAGTCGCTGTACACCGCGCTCCTGGCCGACCGTCCGGGGGCCGAGGCCTCGGAGACCGTCACGGTCGCCGGCAAGCACTGTGAATCCGGCGACGTCCTGCTCCGGGACATCGCCCTGCCCCCGGCCACCAGCGGCGATCTGCTGGCCGTGTTCGCCACGGGGGCCTACAACGCCTCGATGGCCTCCAACTACAACCGCATTCCCCGCCCCGCGGCGGTGCTGGTGCACGAGGGCCTGGCCGATCTGGTGCAGCGGCGCGAGCAGCCGGAAGACCTACTGCGCTACGACGTCCTTCCCGCCCGCCTCACGCCGGTAGCCTGAGGCCAGGATTGGGTTCAGGCGTGACCGGGCCGTGGCTTGGTGGTTGGCTTCGGTTCCTGGATGTCCGCCTGCTGCTGGATCTGCTGTTCGCGACCGCCCTTGGCGTGGTGGTGCTGGGCCGGGTCACCGAGGCCCGCACCCTCTGGTTGCTCCGGGGCTATCTGCTGCTGGTGGCCTTCGCCTGGGTGGTGCAGCGCTACGCCAGCCTGCCCCTCACCAGCAAGCTGGTGGACGCGCTCGTGCTGGCCTGCAGCCTCACCCTGGCCATCCTCTGGCAGGGGGAGCTGCGCCGGTTGATGGAACTGCTGGGCACCGGACGGATCGGGGTCCTGTTCGGCAACCGTCGCCGCGATCAGCTGGCCTCCGGCTCGGTGGCCGTGCTCAGTGAGGCGGCGGGACGGCTCTCCCAGTCGCGCCGCGGGGCCCTGATCGTGGTGGATCTCGGCAGCGACCTGCGGCCCGAGGACTTTCTCAACCCCGGCATCCCGATCGATGGCCAGCTCTCGGTGGACCTGCTGCTGAATCTCTTCGCCGTCGACACCCCGCTGCATGACGGAGCGGTGCTGGTGAAGGCGAACCGCATCCTGGCGGCAGGGGTGATCCTTCCCCTCTCCCGCCAGGGGCTCAACCGCTACGGCACCCGCCACCTCGCCGCGCTCGGCCTCACCGAGCGGTTCGACCGCTGTCTGGCGATCGTCGTCTCCGAGGAGACCGGCACCCTCGCCCTGGCGAGCCAGGGCCGGCTCGAGCGGCCGATCACCAGCAGCCGCCTTCACGATCTGCTCACCAAGTCCCTCGCTCTGCCCGCGGGGCGTAGCGTGGCCAAGGACACGCCGGATTCACGCGGATGAGTCGCGCCCTGGCGACCAGCAGCCCCACCCAGAGGCATCCGTTACCCGCGGGCCTGGATCCTGCCCGGCTGCCTGCCCACGTGGCGGTGATCATGGACGGCAACGGCCGCTGGGCCTCCCAGCGCGGCCTGCCCCGGGTGATGGGCCACCGGGAGGGGGTCGAGGCCCTGAAGCGCACCCTCAGGCTCTGCAGCGACTGGGGCGTGGGGGCCCTGACGGCCTACGCCTTCTCGACCGAGAACTGGAACCGCCCGGGAGAGGAGGTGCGTTTCCTGATGGCCCTGTTCGAGCGGGTGCTGGAGCGGGAGATCGTCGCCCTGGAGCGGGAGCAGGTCCGCATCCGTTTCCTCGGTGACCTCGAGGCCCTGCCGCGCGGCTTGCAGCAGCTGATCGCCGATGCCACCGCCCGCACGGCGGCCAACACCGGCATCCATTTCAACGTCTGCACCAACTACGGCGGCCGGGCCGAGCTGGTGCGGGTCGCCCGCCGGCTGGCGGAGCGGGTGGCGCGCGGCGAACTGGACCCCGCGGCGATCGATGAAGGCTGTTTCGCCGCCGAACTCCACACCGCCGGCCAGCACGATCCGGACCTGCTGATCCGCACCAGCGGCGAGCAGCGCATCAGCAACTTCCTGCTGTGGCAGCTCGCCTATGCCGAGCTGCACATCACCGATGTGCTCTGGCCGGACTTCGACGGGGCGGCCCTGCTGCAGGCCCTGCTCGACTACCAGAACCGCCAGCGGCGGTTCGGCCGGGTGGAACCTGCCGCCTGAGCGCCTTGCCCTCTCCAGCCCATCGCCCGTTGCCCGACGCCGTGATCACCCGACCGCCCATGCGCCACGACTGGACCCGTGCCGAGATCCAGGCGTTGCTGGAGCTGCCGCTGATGGATCTGCTCTGGCAGGCCCAGCAGGTGCACCGCGCCGCCAACCCCGGCTACCGGGTGCAGCTGGCCTCGCTGCTCAGTGTCAAGACGGGCGGCTGTGAGGAGGATTGCGCCTATTGCCCCCAGTCACTGCACCACAGCGCCGACGTGGCCGGTCGGCCGGAGCTCGCGGTGGCTCCGGTGCTGGAGCGGGCCCGCGCCGCCAGGCAGGCGGGGGCCCACCGCTTCTGCATGGGCTGGGCCTGGCGGGAGATCCGCGACGGCGCCCCGTTCGAGGCGATGCTGCAGATGGTGCGGGGCGTGCGGGAGCTGGGGATGGAGGCCTGTGTCACCGCCGGCATGCTCACCGATGCTCAGGCGGCGCGGCTGGCCGAGGCGGGCCTCACCGCCTACAACCACAACCTCGACACCAGCCCCGAGCACTACGGGCGGATCATCACCACCCGCACCTACCAGGAACGCCTCGAAACGCTCGAGCGGGTGCGCCGTTCCGGTGTGACCCTCTGCTGCGGCGGCATCATCGGCATGGGGGAGGGGCCCGAGGACAGGGCCTCCCTGCTGCAGGTGCTGGCCAGCCTGAACCCCCATCCCGAGAGCGTGCCGATCAATGCCCTGGTGGCGGTGGAGGGCACTCCCCTGGAGGAGCAGCCGGCGGTGGACCCCCTGGAGCTGGTGCGGATGGTGGCCACGGCCAGGATCCTCATGCCCCACTCCCGGGTGCGCCTCAGCGCCGGGCGGGAGCAGATGAACCGGGAAGCGCAGATCCTCTGTCTGCTGGCAGGCGCGGATTCGATCTTCTACGGCGACACCCTGCTCACCACCGGCAATCCGGACGTGGCGGCCGATCGGGCACTGCTGGCGGCCGCCGGGGTGCGGGTCGAGGAGGCGCCGACCGAGCCGCTCTGCCTGGCATGAGCCTGCGGGTGGCCGCCTTCTACCGCTTCGCCGCCTTCGAGCCGGCCGAGCTGCCGGCGCTGCGCCGACGGCTCCTGGGCTGTGCAGAGGCCGGCGCGGTCAAGGGCACGGTACTGCTGGCCCCGGAGGGGGTGAACGGCACGGTGAGCGGCCCCGCGGCCGCCGTGGAGGACCTGCTGGCGACGTTGCGGGCCGAGCCGCGCCTGGCGGCCCTGGAGGTGAAGAGCGCCCAGGCCCCCGCCCAGGCCTTTCACCGCTTCAAGGTGCGCCTCAAGCGGGAGATCGTCACGATGGGAGAGGCGGGCCTGCAGCCCTACCTCTCGGCGTCGGTGGGCACCCACGTGGCCCCCGACGCGTGGGATGCCCTGATCGAGGATCCGGGCACGCTGGTGATCGACACCCGCAATGCCTACGAAGTGGCGCTGGGCAGCTTCGCCGGGGCGATCGATCCCGGCACCCGCAGCTTCCGCGAGTTCCCCGACTGGGTGGAACGCCAGCTGCGCCCCCTGGTGGAGGAGCGGCGCCCGCAGGCGATCGCCCTCTTCTGCACCGGTGGGATCCGCTGCGAAAAGGCCACGGCCCACCTCTTGCGCCAGGGCTTCACGGGGGTTCATCACCTGCACGGGGGAATCCTGCGCTACCTGGAGCAGCATCCGGAGCAGGGCAGCCGCTGGCGGGGGGAGTGCTTCGTGTTCGACCAGCGGGTGGCCGTGAACCACCGGCTCGAACCCGGCGAGGCGAGCCTCTGCCACGCCTGCCGCATGCCGCTCACCGCCGCCGACCGCCAGCTGCCCAGTTACGCGGCGGGGGTGAGCTGCCGCCACTGCCTGCACCTGCACGACGAAGCCGACCGTCGCCGCTACGCCGAGCGCCAGCGGCAGATGGACCTGGCCAGGCAGCGGGGTGAGCCCCACATCGGCCGAAGCTTCAGCCTGCCGGCCCAAGGTGGCGCCTGAGCGCCGACCGGCGGAGGGCCTGCCGGTGCTCTACAGCTTCCGGCGCTGTCCCTATGCGATCCGGGCGCGGCTGGCCCTCCGTGCGGCTGGTCTCGAGCCGGGCCGGGATCTGGAGGTGCGGGAGGTGAGCCTCAGGGCCAAGCCGCCGGAGCTGCTGGAGGCCTCCCCCAGGGGCACCGTGCCGGTGCTGGTGGAGCGGGAGGGGCGGGTGCGCGACGAGAGCCTGGCGATCATGCAGTGGGCCCTGGCCGGGGGCGACCCCGAGGGCTGGCTGGGTTGGGATGGGGTCGAGGCGGCGGCCTTGATCGCCGAGAACGATGGCCCCTTCAAGCACCATCTGGATCGCTTCAAGTACGCCGCCCGCTACGGCCCAGCGGGGGAGAGCCGGCGGGAGGAGCACCAGGGCGCGGCCCTGGCGATCCTGAGGGGCTGGAATGCCCGGCTGGAGCGGGGTGGCTGGCTGCTGGGCCCGCGGTCGTCGCTGGTCGACTGGGCCCTGCTGCCCTTCGTCCGCCAGTTCAGGAGCGCCGATCCGGCCGGCTTCGATCGCCTCCCCGGCCTGCGGCCGCTCCAGGACTGGCTGGTCCGATTCCTCCAGGGCCCGCAGCTCGCCGCGGTGATGGCGGATCCCTGGGCCAGCCGCCATCCCTGGTGGTCGCCCCGCTGGCTCTACCACCTGGCTCTGCAGCCGGAGTGGCAGGCTGCCCGGGCTGCGGGGGGCTACCGACGCTCCACCCGGGGCCGGGACCTGGCGGAGGTGGGCTTCATCCACGCCAGCTACGCCCACCAGGTGGCGAGCACGGCCCGGCGCTTCTACGCCGACGCCGGCGCGGTGGTGCTGCTGTGTCTCGATCCCGTCCGGCTGGCGCAGGTCGGGGTGGAGGTGCGGCCGGAGCCGGCCCCGGGCACTGGTGAGCTCTTCCCCCACCTGTTCGGTGCCCTGCCGCTCGAGGCCGTGCTGTGGGCCGAGCCCTACCGGCCATGACCTTCCCGTTGGCGCAGATCGAGCAGGCGGCGGCCCGGCGCCGGCTGTTGCTGCGGCTGCAGGTGGGCCGCCTGGCGGGGGTGGGCTGGACGCTGCGCGTCGGCGTGGCCCGCCGCCGGGATCCTGGGCGGCCGGGCGATGGGCTGGTGCTGCTGGGAGAGATGAAGGGCTGGGCGCTGCCGCTGGCGGATGGGCTGCGGCTGGACACGCTGCGGGTGCAGGGGGAGGACAGCGCCGGGGTGGGCGCGTTGATCTGGGCCGCCACCTTCGCCTGGGCGCTGGAGGCGACCCCCTGCCGCCGGGCCAGGTTGCTGGCGATCCGGGATGGGGAGCGGCAGCACCGGCGGCTGGTGCGCTACTTCCGCCAGCTGGGCTTCGAGCCCGTGCGGGAGCTGGGAGCCGGCGCAGCCGATCTGCCCGCCCGGCTGCTGTGGGGTGGGGCCGGCCTGCTGATGGTGGGGGACTGCGCGGAGGGGCTGCGCCGCAGCGCCCGTCGCCTCGGCAGCGTTCCGGGGCCGCTCGAGGAACCCCCTAGGGTCAGCGGCACGGACCCTTTGCCGCCCTAGCCATGGACGTGTTGGACGCGATCTACGCCCGCCGGGCGGTGAAACACTTCGACCCCGACCACCGGCTCACCGCGGAGGAGGAACGGAGGTTGCTGGAGGCCACCATCCAGGCCCCGACGAGCTTCAACATTCAGCACTGGCGGTTCGTGATCCTGCGCGATCCAGCCCTGCGGGCCACCATCCGCAAGGACTACGGCAACGATCAGGCCCAGATCACCGATGCGTCGCTGCTGGTGCTGTTCACGGCCGACATGAAGGCCTGGAGCAAGCAGCCCGAGCGCTACTGGGCCAAGGCCCCCCAGCCCGTCGCCGACCTGCTGGTGGGCTGGATGGGCCCGTTCCACGAAGGCCGGGAGTGGCTGCAGCGGGATGAGGCCCAGCGCTCGATCGGCCTGGCGATGCAGACCCTGATGCTGGCCGCCACCGGGATGGGCTACCAGAGCTGCCCGATGATCGGCTTCGAGATCGAGAAGCTGGCCGAGCTGATCCGCCTGCCGCAGGAACATGTCATGGGGCCAATGGTGGCGATCGGCCGGGGAACCCAGGACCCCTGGCCCAAGCCCGGCCAGCTGCCCCTGGAGGACCTGGTGTTCGAGAACGGGTTCTGACCCGCCGCGGGGGCCCCGGCTGGGAACTCAGCGCTTGGAGAAATCGATCAGGGGGCCAGCCGGCACCACGCCGGAGGGATTGATCATGGTGTGGCTGGCGTAGTAATGGCCCTTGATGTGCTCCATGTTCACCGTCTCGGCCACCCCGGGAACGTGGTAAAGCTCCCGCACGTAACGCCAGAGGTTGGGGTAATCGACCAGGCGACGCAGGTTGCACTTGAAGTGCCCCACATACACCGGATCGAAGCGCACCAGGGTGGTGAACAGGCGCCAGTCCGCCTCGGTGAGGCGATGGCCCAGCAGGTAGGGCTGTTCCGCCAGGCGTTCCTCGAGGGCATCGAGGGTGGCGAACAGGGGCCGCAGGGCTTCCTCATAGGCCTCCTGGGTGGTGGCGAACCCGCAGCGGTAGACCCCGTTGTTCACGGTCTCGTAGATCCAGGCATTGAGCTGGTCGATCTCCTCCCAGAGATCCTCGGGGTAGTAGTCGCCGGGGGCGGTGCCGAGAGCTTCGAAGGCGCTGTTGAACATGCGGATGATCTCGGAGGATTCGTTGTTCACGATCCGCCCGGTGCTCTTGTCCCAGAGCACCGGCACCGTGACCCGGCCGCTGTAGTGAGGGTCTGCGCTGGTGTAGATCGTGTGGAGGAACTCGGCCTTGTGGATCGGGTCCGGGACCACCCCCTCGCCGGGATGGAACGTCCAGCCCTGGTCCCCCATGAACCAGTGCACCACCGACAGGGAGACGATCGGGGCCAGGCCCTTGATGCTGCGGAAGATGGCCGTGCGGTGGGCCCAGGGGCAGGCGTGGGAGATGTAGAGGTGGTAACGGTGGGGTTCGGCCCGAAATCCCCCCTCGCCGCTGGGCCCCGGCCGGCCATCGGGGGTGACCCAATGCCGGAACTGGGAGGCCGAGCGCACGAAGCGGCCGCCGGTGCTGCTGGTGTCGTACCAGCGGTCGTGCCACACCCCGTCGATCAGCAGACCCACGCCCCTCTCCCAGCGGCGCTCACCGTAACGAGCAGGCGCGCAGGCGGGTTCCGCTAGACAGGGAGGCTGACGGCACCGCCCCCATGCTCCGCTCCTTGGCCACGGTCGCGGCATCCCTGGGGGGGCTGGCCCTGTTGGTGTGGTTCATGGTCGTGCTGCTGGATCTCAAGCACCTCCAGTCCGGCTTCACCCTGCCCACCCCCTGACGGCGCGCCGGAGCCATGCGCGGCATGAAAGCCTTCGTGGTGGAGCGGTATGGGCCGCCAGACGTTCTTCAGATGAAGGATGTCCCCTTGCCCACCCCCCGGGCCGATGAGGTGCGGATCCGTGTCCATGCCACCACGGTCAGCTCAGGCGACTGGAGGATGCGCAGCCTGGAGGTGCCGCCGGGTTTCGGCCTGATCATCCGGCTGATCGCCGGATTCAGGCGCCCCAGGCAGCCCATCCTGGGGATGGAACTGGCCGGGGTCGTGGAGGCGCTCGGCCGCGATGTGGACCGGTTCCGGGTCGGCGATGCCGTCATCGGCTTCAGCGACGCTGCCATGGGTTGCCATGCGGAGTACTGCTGCCTGCCTGCCGCGGGGACGGTCGCCCCCAAGCCGAGTCACCTCTCCTTCGAGGCGGCCGCCGCCCTCTGCTTCGGTGGCACGACGATGCTGGACTACTTCCGCCGCGCCGGGCTGCGGCCCGGCGAGCGGGTGCTGGTGAACGGGGCTTCCGGTGCCGTCGGCACCGCGGCGGTGCAGCTGGCCCGGCACTGGGGCGCCGATGTGACGGGGGTCTGCAGCGGCGCCAACCTGGATCTGGTGCGATCGCTCGGGGCCCGCCAGGTCATCGACTACACCCGGGAAGACTTCACCCAGCGCGGTGAGGTCTATGACGTGATCGTCGATGCCGTCGGCACGGCTCCCCTGGCCCGTTGCCGGCGCTCGCTCAAGCCTGGGGGCCGCCTGCTGCTGCTGGTGGCCGGCCTCCCCGACCTGATGCTGAGCGGCTGGCACTCATGGATCTCGCGCCGGCGCGTGCTGGCGGGCCCGGCCTCGGCCCGGGCCGAGGACGTGGCGACCCTCGCGGCTCTGGCGGAGGCCGGGGCATTCGAACCGGTGATCGACCGCTGTTATCCGTTTGCCCAGATGGTGGAGGCCCACCGCTATGTCGACACCGGTCACAAGCGGGGCAATGTCGTGATCACCCTGGCCGGGATGGCGCCAGCGCTGGCGGGCTACGGAATGTGAGGGGCATCTGCCCGCCCGGAGGGCTGTGCATACGGTCTGGGTGAACGTTCCCTCCCCGCTGCGGCACCGCGATGACTGAGCTTGGCCAGTGCCCGTTCTCGGGCCACGCCGCGGCCACCGCCGCGGCCCGCGGTTCGGCGAACCATGCCTGGTGGCCCCACCAGCTCAATCTCGGGATCCTGCACCAGCACGCCCCGGCCTCCAATCCCCTCGGGGCCAGCTTCGACTACGCCGAAGCGTTCAGCCAGCTGGATTTCGCGGCCCTCAAGCGCGATCTCCTCGCCCTGATGACCGACTCCCAGGACTGGTGGCCGGCCGACTGGGGGCACTACGGGGGGCTCTTCATCCGCATGGCCTGGCACAGCGCCGGCACCTACCGCACCGGCGATGGCCGCGGCGGCGGCGGCACCGGCAACCAGCGTTTCGCGCCGCTCAACAGCTGGCCCGACAACGGCAACCTCGACAAGGCCCGGCGCCTGCTCTGGCCGATCAAGCAGAAGTACGGCAACCGCATCTCCTGGGCCGATCTGATCATCCTCACCGGCAACTGTGCGCTGGAATCGATGGGCTTGAAGACCTTCGGCTTCGGCGCGGGCCGCGTGGACATCTGGCAGCCGGAGGAGGACACCTACTGGGGCCGCGAGACCAGCTGGATGGGGGACGAGCGCCACAGCGGCGAGCGTGAGCTGGAGAATCCGCTGGCCGCGGTGCAGATGGGGCTGATCTACGTGAACCCCGAGGGCCCGAACGGCGAACCCGATCCGGTGGCCTCCGGCCGGGATGTGCGGGAGACGTTCGCCCGCATGGCCATGAACGATGAGGAGACCGTCGCCCTGGTGGCCGGGGGGCACACCTTCGGCAAGGCCCACGGCGCCGGCAGCCCCGATCTGGTCGGGCCTGGGCCGGAGGGGGCCTCGCTCGAGGAGCAGGGGCTGGGCTGGAGCAACCGGTTCGGCAGCGGCAAGGGCGCCGATGCCACCACCAGCGGCATCGAGGGGGCCTGGAAACCCCACCCCACCACCTGGGACCGGGGTTATTTCGCGATGCTGTTCGGCTACGAGTGGGAGCTGGAGAAGAGTCCGGCCGGCGCCTGGCAGTGGCGCGCCAAGGATGTGCGCGAGGAACACCTCATCCCCGACGCCCACGACCCCACCAGGCGGCACCGGCCGATGATGACCACCGCGGATCTGTCGCTGCGCTTCGATCCGATCTACGAACCGATCGCCCGCCGCTTTCACGTCGATCATCAGGCCTTTGCCGACGCCTTCGCCCGCGCCTGGTTCAAGCTCACCCACCGCGACATGGGGCCGAAGGTGCTCTACCTCGGCCCTGAAGTGCCCGCCGAGGATCTGATCTGGCAGGACCCGGTTCCCCCCGTCGATCATCCCCTGATCGGCCCCGCCGCCATCGCCGAGCTCAAGGGCCAGGTGCTGTCCAGCGGGCTCACCGTGCCGGAGCTGGTGGCCACCGCCTGGGCTTCGGCCTCCACCTTCCGCGGCTCCGACAAGCGGGGGGGCGCCAACGGTGCCCGCCTGCGGCTGGCCCCCCAGAACGGCTGGGAGGTGAACCAGCCCGGGCAGCTGGCCCGGGTGCTGGGCGTGCTCGAAGGGATCCAGCAGAGCTTCAACGCCGCCCAGGCTGATGGCACCCGGGTGTCCCTGGCGGATCTGATCGTGCTGGCAGGGGCTGCGGCCGTGGAGGAGGCCGCCCGCGCCGCCGGCCAGGCCGTGACGGTGCCGTTCAGCCCGGGCCGCACCGATGCCACCCAGGCGCAGACCGATGCCGCCTCCTTCGCGGTGCTGGAGCCCCAGGCCGACGGCTTCCGCAATTACCTGAAGCGCACCTACCGCGTGCCGGCGGAGGAGCTGCTGATCGATCGGGCCCAGCTGCTCAGCCTCAGCGCCCCGGAGCTGACCGTGCTGGTGGGGGGACTGCGGGTGCTGGGGGCCAATGCGGGCGGCTCATCCCACGGCGTGCTGACCCACCGGGTCGGCACCCTCAGCACCGACTTCTTCGTGAACCTGCTCGACATGGGCACGGTCTGGACGCCGAACTCCGACGCTGGGGCCGAAGCCGCGGCAACCTTCGAGGGGCGTGACCGCCGGACGGGCGCGTTGCGCTGGACCGCGACCCGGGTCGACCTGGTGTTCGGCTCCAACTCCCAGTTGCGCGCCCTGGCGGAGGTCTATGCCCAGAACGATGCGCCGGCCAAGTTCGTGGCCGATTTCATCGCGGCCTGGACCAAGGTGATGAACCTGGATCGCTTCGACCTGCGCGCCGCCGGGACAGGTGGCTGAGCTGCCCTCCCGGGGCCTGCTGCTGAGCCGGATCCTGCCGGAACCCCCGGCCCCGGGGGAAGGACTGCGGCTGGCGCTCTGGCAGGGCGAGGGACGGGCCGGCACGGCGGCTGCCGTGGAGGAGAACCTGCAGCGGCTCGAGCAGGTGAGTGCAGCCGCCGCCGGCTGGGGTGCGCAGCTGCTGGCCTTCCCGGAGCTCTACCTCGGTGGCTATGCCAGCGATCCCGCGCGGGTGCGGCAGCTGGCGGAACCGCTCGACGGCCCCAGCCTGCAGCGCGTGGCGGCCTGTGCCCGCCGTCAGGGGATGGCGATCGCCTGCCCCTACGCCGAGCGGGCCCTGGTGGCGGGTGAGGAGCGCTTCTACGACGCCATCGCCCTGGTGGATGCCAGCGGCACCCTGCTGAAGAACTACCGCAAGACCCACCTCTGGGGCCCCGATGAGCGGAAGTTCTGGAGCGAGGGCCACCGCTTCGCGGAGGAGGGGGACGCCTTCACCGTGCAGGCCGTCAACGGGCTCGGCGTGGGCCTGCTCAACTGCTACGAAGCCGAATTCCCGGAGCTCACCCGTCTGCTGGCGCTGCGGGGGGGCCAGCTGGTGCTGATTCCCACCGCCGCCGACACCTGGGTGCGGCTGAGTGACGGCCGGCGCACCGCACCTCCCTACCCCGATGTCTCCCGCACCCTCCTGCCGGCCCATGCGTTCCAGGACTTCTGCTTCGTGGCCTATGCCAACCGCTGTGGTCTGGAGACCGTGGAGGGCGAGCCCTGGGCCCACTACCTCGGCAACAGCGTGATCTGCGCCCCGGACGGGTCCCTGCTGCTGGCCGCCGACAACCGGCCCTGCCTGCTGCTGGCCGACCTGATCCCCGGCGAGTACCACCATCCCCATCCGGAGGGAACCACCTACTTCGCCGATCGCCGAACGGATCTCTACGGCGATCTGCTCAGCCCTCCGCTCACCAGGCGATCCCCTTAGCGCTGGAAACCGGAGCGTCCTGGATACGGTGTGGGGCCAGGTCTGAGAGCGACACCGCATGGCCCTCCACGAGACCAGCCCCATCACCCGTAAGGACAGCAGCGACTCGGAGCTGCTGGTGCAACCGCTCCCGGCTGATGTCTTCCCCGCGGAGGGACAGGATGCCTCCATCACCGAGGCGATTCTCGAGGAGGAATTGCTGCTCGATGGCAACAGCAAGCAGAACCTCGCCACCTTCTGCCAGACCACCGAGGGGCCCGAGGTTCATGCCCTGATGGATCTGGCCATCGACAAGAACCTGATCGACAAGGACGAATACCCTCAGACGGCGGAAATCGAGCGCCGCTGCGTCAACCTCGTGGCCGATCTGTGGAACGCGCCGCAGGGCGCCACCGGCTGCTCCACCATCGGCAGCAGCGAGGCGGCCATGCTCGGCGGCCTGGCCGCCAAGTGGCGCTGGCGGGCGAGGCGTCAGGCGGCGGGCCTGCCCACCGACAGGCCCAACATGGTGTGCGGCAGTGTGCAGATCTGCTGGCACAAGTTCGCCCGCTACTGGGACATCGAGCTGCGGGAGATCCCCATGGCCCCCGGCCGCCTGTGCATGACACCCGATGACGTGCTGGAGCGGGTGGATGAGAACACGATCATGGTGGTCCCCACCCTCGGCGTCACTTACCACGGCCTCTACGAAGACGTGGCCGGCATCAGTGCCGCCCTCGATGGGCTGCAGGAGCGCACCGGCCTGGATGTGCCCATTCATGTGGATGCGGCCAGCGGCGGCTTCCTCGCTCCCTTCACCGCCCCTGACCTTCCCCCCTGGGACTTCCGGCTGGAGCGGGTCAAGTCGATCAATGCCTCCGGACACAAGTTCGGCCTCGCCCCCCTCGGCGTGGGCTGGGTGATCTGGCGCCAGGCCAGCGATCTGCCCCGGGAGCTGGTGTTCAGCGTGAGCTACCTGGGGGGCGACATGCCCACCTTCCAGATCAACTTCTCCCGGCCGGCGGGCCAGGTGATCGCCCAGTACTTCATGTTCGTGCGGCTGGGGCGGGAGGGCTACCGACTCACCCACGGCGTCTCCTACGCCGTGGCCCGCTACCTTGCCGCCGCCCTGGCCAGGCTGGAGCTCTTCGAGATCCTCCACGACGGGGATCCCGACCAGGGCATTCCCGCCGTGGTCTGGACCCTGGCCCCCGGCCGCAACGGCGGATTCAGCCTCTACGACCTGGCCGATCGCCTGCGCACTCGCGGCTGGCAGGTTCCGGCCTACCCCTTCACCGGCAGTCTCAGCACCAGGGCCTACCAGCGGATCCTGGTGAAGCGGGGCTTCAACCGCGAGATGGCGGATCTGCTCCTGCGGGACATCCGCCAGGCGATCGAGCACTTCGAACGGCACCCGGTCCCCGTGCCGCTCACGGCCAGCGAGGCCGCCTCCTACAACCATCTGTAGGGAACGCTGCACAGCCATGGCGCCTCAGCCCATGGGCCCTCAGCCCATGGGCCCTCAGCCCATGGCGAAGACGGTTCGATCACCCCCTCTGCCGCTTGAATCCAGGGGGGAGTGGCCCTGTCTGCAAGGGGCTGCGGGGGCGGAGCCACAAGGCCCTCGCCCCCACGCCCCCGTTCCGTTACCGGGACGCTTCGGCGTGGTTCAGCAGCAGATGCTCGACCTGCTCGAGGGCCTCGCCGGCCAGGTTGCGCACCGGTTCGAACTGCCCATCCCCTTCTTCGAGCATGGCCATGGCGACGCGATCCAGGAGGTCTTCCCGCTGCTCGGCGATCAGTGCCAGCACCTCCTGCTCGATCAGTTGCTGCAGCACCCGCGCGCGCAGCGAGCCGCGGGAACCGGCTTCCGCCAGGGTCCCCTGCACCAGTTCGCGCACGAACAGGCGCTGCACCTCATGGCTGCGGAGGAAGCTCTCCACCGCATTGATGGCCCCATCCACCACGGTGCGCTCCGCTTCGGCGTCCTCGGCCTGCAGACGGAACTCCCAGTCGAGGTGGCGGCGCTGCCAACCGGGCTGGTGCAGATGGGGGGTGACGCTCTCGCTGAAGCTGTCGACCGAGAGTTCGTAGACCCGTTCGGCCAGCCGCTCGCACCAGTCCCGACCGTGACGTTGCAGGCTGTCATCCAGGTCCATCCGGGCCACGGTGTGGCCGCCATGGAAGCTGTGGCAGATGCCGTTGGGGCATTCGACCGCCGAGAGGCTCATGCTGAGGAAGAAGCAACGTTCCCAGACCTAGCCACGTCCGCTGCCCAGGCCCAACAGTGCCAGGCCTCGGGGTGCGTGATCGTTGCAGAACGTCCGCTGATGCGCCCCTGCCCCTCGAGGCTGTTCCCCTCGAGGCTGCCCCCTCGAGGACGTCTCCCCAAGCACGTCATCCCCAGGGTGTGATCCCCAGGACCGTCCGTTTCACGTCCCTACAGTGGGCCCCAGGCAAGGCGTGGGGACGATGAAGCACATCCTGATCGTTCTCACATCCCACGATCAGCTGGGGGAAACGGGCACCCCCACCGGTTTCTGGCTCGAGGAACTGGCCACGCCCTACTACGTGTTCCGCGATGCGGGCCTGGGCCTCACCCTTGCGTCGCCCAGGGGCGGCGAGCCGCCCCTGGACCCCAAGAGCAGCCTGCCGGACTTCCAGACGGAGGCGACCCGGCGTTTCGAGGCCGACCCCGAAGCCCGGCAGGCCCTGGCGAACACCCGGAAGCTCTCGTCCCTGCGCGCGGATGGGTTTGATGCCGTCTTCTATACCGGCGGCCATGGGCCGCTCTGGGACCTGGCCTCCGACCCGTCCTCCATCGGTCTCCTCGAGGCGTTCGTGGTGCAGCACAAACCCGTGGCGGCCGTCTGCCATGCCCCGGCGGTGCTCTCCCAGGTCCGCACCCCGGCCGGGGATCTGCTGGTGGCGGGACGGCGCGTCACCGGCTTCAGCAACACCGAAGAGGAGGCCGTGGGGCTGAGCGCGATCGTGCCCTTCCTGGTCGAAGACCGCCTCAGGCAGCTGGGTGGTCGCTATGAATCCGCCGGCGACTGGCAGCCCCTGGCCGTGGTGGATGGTCTGCTGATCACCGGCCAGAATCCGGCGTCTTCGAGGCCGGCGGCCGAGGCTTTGCTCGCGGCCCTGGGCTGATCGCGCCCGATGCGCCTGATGCCCGGAGGGACGGTCACGGATCTCTTCCAACGGCGATGGAGCACCTACCGCCGGGTCGTGGACCACGACCTGATGGAACACCGGGCGCTTGCCGCGGCGACGGCCGGCGCGATCCGGCACTGGCTTGCCCAGCGATCCCCCACGGCCGGCCGGCCGCGGATGGCCGACCTGGGCTGTGGTGATCTCGCCCAGCTGGCTCCCCTGCTGCGGGAGCTGCCGTTGGAGGCCTACACCGGTGTGGACCTCTGTGCCGATGTCCTGCCCCTGGCGGCTGCCCGGCTGGAGGGTGTGGCCTACCGCCGCAGCTGGTGCCGGCAGGACCTGCTGGCCTGGGTCCTCGATCCCGCCGTCGCTGCGGCTCCTGCTGTCGATCTTGTCCACACCGCCTACGCCGTGCATCACCTCCACGATGGGGCCAAGCACCGCTTCCTGGCCGGGCTGCGGTCCCGGCTGGCTCCCGGCGGTCTCGTCCTCTGGGCGGACGTGTTTCGGGCATCCGGTGAAAGCCGTGCCAGCTACCTCGCGCGCTACACCCAGCGCATCCTGCAGACGTGGGATCCGCTGGCGGCGGCCGAACGCCAGCAGGTGATCGATCACATCAGCGCCCACGACCACCCGGCGGATCGCCGGGCGATCCAGCGGGCCGCCGAGGCCTGTGGCTGGCAGTGGCGCTGGCTCTGGCGCGGCAGCCACGGCGCCGAAGCCCTGGCCATGCTGACGCCCCGGGTCTGAGGGCCCGCGCCGGCTGCTTGCTTCGGCGTCGCGCTCACGCTTCGCCGGCGTGGTAACTGCTGCGCACCAGGGGGCCACTGCGCACCTGGGTGAAACCCAGCTCCCGGGCGATCCCGGCCAGGGCGTCGAACTCCTCCGGGCGCCAGTAGCGCGCCACGGGGATGTGGGCCAGGGAGGGGCGCAGGTACTGCCCCAGGGTGAGCCGCTGGCAGCCCACGTCGCGCAGATCCCCGAGGCAGGCCACCACGTCTGCGAAGCTCTCGCCCAGTCCCAGCATCAGACCGCTCTTGGTCGGGAGGGCCGGGGCGAGCTCCCGGGCTGCCGCCAGCAGCTCGAGGGAGCGGCGGTAGGTGGCGCCGCGGCGCACCTCCCCCTGCAGCCGCTCCACCGTTTCGAGGTTGTGGTTGAAGCACACCGGCTCCGCCGCGAGCACCGCCGCGAGTCGCGTCCGCTGGGCGGCCCGACCCTCCTCCTCGCCCTGCCGCCCACCCCAGAAATCCGGCGTGAGCACCTCGATCGCCACCTCCGGCCGGCGACGCCGGATGGCGGCCATGGTGCGGGTGAACAGGCTGGCGCCGTGGTCGTCCAGGTCGTCACGGGCCACGGCGGTGAGCACCACGTAGCGCAGCTGCAGGGTGTCCACGGCCTGGGCCACCCGCTCGGGCTCGTCATCGTCCACGGCCGCCGGTGGGGCGCCCTTGTCCACCTGGCAGAAGGCGCAGCTGCGCGTGCAGATCGGGCCACCCAGCAGAAAGGTGGCGGTTCCCGCGGCGTAGCACTCGCCCCGGTTGGGGCAGCGGCCCTCCTCACAGATCGTGTGCAGCCGCTGCTGCTTGACGACCCCCTGCACGGCCTCGAGGGCCGTGGCGTTGCCGATCGGGGAACGGATCCAGGCGGGCAGGCGCTCCCGGGGCGGGATGCTGCTGTATCGGCCGCGGGTTGGACGCATCGATCGGGAGTGGCGACCAGCAGGAGTGGCGACCGACCGTGGCTGGCCCGGCTGGTGCGCGGGAACTGTAAGAGCGGTTGTCTGCCAAGGGGGTTGGCCTGGCCGTCCCGGAGCCGGCCCTCAGGTCAGCAGCAGCAGATCCAGGAAGCTCCCCCAGCTCAGGCCCCGCCCTGGACTGCCGAACACCTGGCGGCTCTCCTCGTCCCGCAGGGGGGGCAGGCCCACACTCACCAGCAGCCGGTCGAGCTCGGCGGGGTCCAGTTCGGCATTGCCGTCGGCATCGACGGGCTGCAGATAGGTGAGCAGCTCGGCCCGTCCCGCGTGCAGGCGACGAAGCCGCAGCATCAGTTCGCCGAATTCCTCGGGGTCCACCTGGCCGTCGCCATCGAGATCCATGCGCCTGAGGATCGTCTCGAGCTGCAGGAAGCGTTGGCGGCTGGCGCCATCGGCAAGGCTGCCCCCCTGGCGGCGCATCAGCCCGGTGGCGAGCTCCGCGACGCTGAGGCTGCCGCTGCCGTCCCGGTCGAGGTCCTCGAACAGATGCCGGAGGCGCTCGCGTTCGGCGGCATCCGCGCGGGGCAACAGCACGGCCTTCTGTTCACCGGCGACGCTCTGGTGCAGCTGGCGACGAAAGTCCCTCAGCAGCGCCCTGGCGACGATGAACCGCTGCCGGTGTTCCTCGGGGGTGAGCACCGAATGCAGCGCCACCGGCAGGAGGGAGGGAAGGGCCCGGCGCACCAGCACCATCGTGGTCATGGTGGCCAGCACGAAGGGCAGGGTGAGCACGGGCAGCTGGGCGCTGCCCAGGCCCTGGGCCAGGGCCGGTGAGATCAGGCTCGAGCCCGCGGCCGCCAGCAGGGCGATCACCAGGCTGTCCCGGGTCGTGGCATAGAAGGTGCCGCCGATCGCGATGGCGGTGAGCACGCCGTTGTAGCTGCCCAGACCCAGGGCGAGGGCACCGGTATCCATGCCCAGGGCCAGCGCCGTGAGGCTGGAGACCAGGCCGCCGGCCAGCCCAAGCAGGGCGGCCAGGGGGCTGGCGGCGGCAACGGCCGCCAGAACGATCAGGCCGCTGGGCAGGGAGGAGCAGAGAAACACCTGTCCGAAGCCCCGCACCACCCCCTCCAGCAGGCCCAGCCCCCAGGGCACCTGGGCCGGCGCTGGGCCCTGGGCCAGCAGGCTGAGGGCCGGATGGTCGAGGCCCATCACCACGGCCAGGACAAGCCAGGTGATCAGGCAGAAGGGCAGGGTGAGGGGCGGCACCCCGAGCCGACCCACGAGCCAGCCTCCGAGGCCCTCGAGGAGCAGGGTGGTGAGGGCCGCTCCGGCGGCCACCCACCCCATCCACGCCACCAGGCTCAGGGGGCCATTCAGGGCGGCGAAGGCGGCCGCGGCACTGCCCACGAGCGCGCCATTGAACCCGTAGATGCCGTTGCGACGGGCGCCGCGGTCCGCGCCGACCCAGCGGGCGGTGATGTTCGCCGTGGCGATCCCCACGGCCGCAAGGAGCCCCATGGCGGGGGCCTGCCACACCAGGGCCAGCAACAGCAGCAGGCCACTGACCGGGTTGTTGATGAAGATCACCTGCCCCAGGCTTCGCAGGGCCGCGGTCAGCGGCACCGCCGCAGGATGCCCAGCGGCGTGACCAAGCTGGGGCAGGGTGCCGGCCGTGGGCAGCCATCGCCGTCGGCCTGGGCTGCTGGGGGGATCCACAAAGCCGGCCAGCAGATCGAAGGCCCTCGACTGCTCGCTCCCTTCGGACAGGGGCATGGGGGTCGTGAAGGAACGGGTTGACAGCGGCTGATCAGAGGCTGATCAGGGCCCTCGCGCCCCCTCCGATCGGCAGGCCTGGCGAGGAGCGCTCGGAGATCCGGGCCTTCCCTCCGCGGGGCTGCCAGCAGGAAGCGTGTGGATGTTCTGAGCATCGCCGCAGCCCAGCTCGCGGGGCGACGGTGTGTCCGACCCGACGCAGATCGTTGCGTCCCCAGCCAAGCGCGCCAGCCGGGCGGGCAAGGAGGTGCGGGCCAGCAGGTGCGGGGTGGTGGGGCGGGATCAGTCCAGGGTGCGACGGCCCTCGAAGGCCCGGGCCAGGGTGACTTCGTCGGCGTACTCCAGCTCACTGCCCATGGGGAGGCCGTAGGCGATTCGGCTCACGGTGGTGAACGGCTTCAGCAGGCGTGCCAGGTAGAGGCTGGTGGTGTCACCTTCGACGCTGGGGGTCAGCGCCAGGATCACCTCCGTGATGCCGTCGTCCGCGACCCGCTGCACCAGGGGCTGGATCTGCAGCAGTTCGGGGCCGATGCCGTCCATGGGCGAGATCAGACCGCCCAGTACGTGGTAGATGCCTCGGAATTCCCGCGTGCGCTCCATGGCCAGCAGGTCCCTGGAGTCGGCCACGACGCAGAGCTGGCCGTTGCGGCGCTCCTCGTTGCGGCAGATCTCACAGAGGGGTTCGGCCGACAGGTGGAAGCAGCGCTGGCACTGACCCACCTGGCTGCGGGCGGCCAGCAGGGCTTCCGCGAAGCTGCGGATCTGCTCTTCCGGCTGACGCAGCAGGTGAAGGGCCAGCCGCTGGGCCGTCCGCGGGCCGATGCCCGGCAGCCGCTCGAACTGATCGATCAATCGGGCCAACGGGCGCGTGAAGCCGCTCAGCGATCCGCCGCAGATGGCGCGAATGTAAGCGGGATCAGGCGGGGTGCCGAGGCTGCGGCCAGGGGGGCCAGCAGAATGGCGGCAGCTCCTCCCCCCGCCCCGGTTGCCATGGCCCCCACACTGCCCGTCCCGCCCAGTCCCCCCTCCAGCACGCTGTCCAGGCCCCTGCTGCGGGGGGTGCTGGCGCTTCTGCTGGCCGTGGTGCTGGTGGGTTGCAGTGCGAGTGCGGCCGGTCTGAACCGCTACCAGAACCCCGATGGACGGTTCGCCTTCCTCTACCCGACAGGCTGGACCCGGGTGCAGGTGAGCGGCGGCCCCCAGGTCGTGTTCCACGACCTGATCAACAGTGACGAGACCCTCAGCCTGGTGATTTCGGAGGTCACCCCCGACAGTGACCTCACGGCCCTGGGCAGTGCGGTGGCGGTGGGAGAGACCCTGCGGCGCCGGGTGATCGCGCCCGAGGGGACCGGGCGCGAGGCCGAACTCCTGCAGGCTGAGGAGCGGGTTCAGGACGGCCGCACCTTCTACGACCTGGAGTACGCCGTGCACCTGGAGGATCGCGACCGCCACGAGCTCGCCACGGTGGTGGTGGACCGCGGCCGGCTCTACACGTTCGCGGCCAGCACCAACGAGATCCGCTGGGGGAAGGTGAAGGAGCTGTTCCAGCAGGTGGTGAGCTCCTTCACCCTCCTGGTCTGAGATGGCGACCCCGGAACAGGCCGGGGTCGTCGTGGTCGGTGGGGGCCTGGCCGGTGGCCTGCTGGCCCTCGAGCTCGCCGCCATGGGTTCACCACCATGGCTGGTCGATGCCGGTCCTGTCGGGGCCACCGCCCTGAGCTATGGCCTCCTGCCGCTCACGGCCATCGGTCCCTGGCTGGCGCTGCAGCGGCGCCATGGTCCGCTCGGGCTGCGTCTCCGCCTGGCTCGCTTCCACGGCCTGCCCGCGGGGCTGGGACGGCTACCGCTGCCGGTGGCCCAGGTGGAGGCCTCCACCCTGCTGGAGGTCCTGCCCCGCCTGCTCGACGCCGCCGGTGTGCGCCGGCTGTGCGGGCGCGTCCTGGCTCCCCCCCGGCGGCTGGCCCTGGGCTGGAGGCTGGAGGTCACCGCCGATCCGGCTGACCGTGTAACGCCCGGATCGCCCGTCTGCCTGGAGGCGGAGCAGGTGGTGCTGGCGGCGGGTGCCGCCTGCCGCAGCCTCTGGCCCGCCCTGCCTGACGGGCTGCGCACCAGCTGGGCAGGGGTGCTGGAGCTCAGCCAGCCTCCACCGTGGCGGATGCGCTGGCCGGCCCAGGTGGTGCTGCCCTGGCACTTCCGGCGGCAGGAGCTGGAGCAGCGGGCCGCAACCTTGAGGGAGCCCGCCAGCATCGTCGATGCCGGCCTGGTGCCCACTGGCACGGCCTGGCTGGCCGGCCAGCTCACCCTGGTGCCTCCCGATCCGGCGGGACCTGCTCCGGACCCTGCCTCGATGGAGGCGAGCCTGCGGCAGGGCCTGAACGACTTCGGAGCCGTGCCGGCCGACGCGGCCGGTGCCTACCGCCAGGTCCCGGTGGCCTTCTGCACCGATGGCCGCCCCCTGGTGGGCCCGGTGGAGGGGGCGGCGGGGCTGTGGGTGTTCACGGGCTTCAGCGGTGCCTTCAGCCAGGTGCCTCCGCTGCTGCGTCCCCTGGCGACGGCGCTGGCATCCGCCGCCGCCCAGGCGGGAACTCCCCGGAGAGCGTGACCCTGCGGCTGGCGGGGAGGGCCCCAGCCATGGACTCAGGCGTCGCAGCGGTTTCAGTAGACGTAGCGGTTGTCGAAGTCGTCCCGATCCGCCTCGTTCGGTCCCGGCCAGTCGGTCTCCCAGTAACTGATCCCGTCGAGCATGAAGGGGCGGCCACCGAGCCGTTCCGTCTCCAGCTGGGTGCTGCCCATGGCGGTGATCAGACCGCCCAGCTCCATCGGTCCCAGGTCGGTCTTGAGGTCCTTGCCGCCGGCACCGAGCAGGATCGGCAGGCGCACCAGATGCTCGGGCCTGGTGAGCTTGCGGAACAGGGCCTTGAGCGCCAGCTGCTGGCGTTCGATCCGGCCGATGTCCCCCCACTCGTCGTGACGGAAGCGGAGGAATCCCTCCAGGTCCCGACCCTTGAGGTTCTGGGGGCCGGGTTGGAGATCGATGTAGAGACCCTGGCTGTTGTCGGTGTAATACATCCGCTTGGGAACATCCACCTCGATCCCGCCCAGGGCATCCGCCATGCGGCGGATCGCGCTCAGGTTGACCACCACGTGGTGGGTGATCGGGCGCCCCATCTTGCGGGAAAGCTCCCGTTCGAGCAGTTCGGTGCCCCCGATCGCGTAGAGGGCGTTGATCTTCTGGGGGCCGTAGCCCTCGGCTTCGATGTAGGTGTCCCGCGGCACCTGGGTGATCCGGGTGACGCCGCCATCGATGCGCAGGGTGGCGATCACATCGGTGTTGCCGCCGCCCACATCGGTGCCCAGCAGCAGGATGTTCTGGTCGCCGATGCCATTCCAGGCGGCGAAGGGATTGGTGATGCGGGGATTGCTGGGCAGCGGGTTGCTGCTGAGCCACTTGGCCAGCGGCATGGAGGCGAACAGGCCTCCCGTCAGGCCGATCAGCATGGCCAGCAGCAGGGGACCCCGTTGACCGCGCCTGCGCACCTGCCGGGTGGGGGCCTGCCTGACCGCTGATGTCTTCATTCCGAAAAGCTATTGCACCTCGCACCGGGGCCCGGTAGCCGCAGAGCCACTAGAAGCTGAGGACCTCACCGCTGCGCAGGCCGGCCTGGACTCGCCAGAGATTGGCATAGGCCCCATCGGCCGCGATCAGCTGTTCATGGCGGCCGCTCTCCACGATCCTCCCGTGTTCCATCACCACGATCCGGTCGGCATGCCGCACCGTGGAGAGGCGGTGGGCGATCACCAGGGTGGTGCGGTTGGCGGTGATCAGCTCAAGTGAGCGCTGGATGGCCGCCTCGGTCTCGTTGTCGACGGCGGCCGTGGCCTCATCCAGAACGAGAACGGGGGGATTCTTGAGGATGGCCCGGGCCAGCGCGATCCGCTGGCGCTGGCCGCCCGAGAGCCGCTGGCCCCGTTCGCCCACCACCGTGTCGTACCCCTGGGGCAGGGCCTCGATGAAGCGGGAGGCCTCGGCCTGGCGTGCTGCCTGCTCGATGGCGCCGCGGCTGGCCTGGAAGCTGCCGTAGCCGATGTTCTCCGCCACCGAGCCGTGGAACAGAAACACGTCCTGGCTGACCAGGCCGATCGCCCGGCGGAGGTCCTCCAGCCGCAGGTCACTGATCGGGATGCCATCGAGGCGGATCTGGCCGGCCTGGATCTCGTAGAGGCGCAGCAGCAGCTTCACCAGGGTGCTCTTGCCGGAGCCGGTGGAGCCGACGATGCCGAGGGTGCTCCCGGCCGGGATGGCAAGGTCAAAGCCATCCAGCAGCGGCTCCCGACCCGGGTAGCCGAAGGCCACCGCGTCGAAGCGGATGTCGCCCCGCACCCGTTCGGCGGGAAGGGGCTGCCGGCCGCTGGGAATGGTCACCGGCGTGGCCAGCAGGTCCAGCACCCGGTTGGTGGAGGCCATCGCCCGCTGGTAGTCATCGAGGGTGCGGCCCAGGGTGGTCAAAGGCCACAGCAGGCGCTGGGTGATGAAGACCAGAAAGGCATAGGTGCCTGTCGCGATGGTGCCCTGCCAGGCCTGCAGGCCGCCGATCACCAGGATGGCGATGAAGGCGAACAGGATCGCGTAGCGGATCAAGGGCACGAAGGCGGCCGACAGGCTGATGGCCCGCCGGTTGGCCTGGCGGTAGGCCTGGCTCTGTTGCCGCAGCCGCTCCAGCTCCCAGGCTTCGGCGGTGTAGCTCTTGATCGTGAGCATGCCGCCCAGGTTGTTGCTGAGTCGGCTGGCCAGATCGCCGGCCTGCTCCCGCACGGCGGCGTAGCGGGGCGCCAGGCGCCTCTGGAAGCGCAGGGAGCCCCACAGGATCACGGGGATGGGGAGGAACGACACCCCCGCCACCGTCGGGGACAGCACCACCATGGCGCCACCGACGGCCAGCACCGTGGTGATCAGCTGCAGGATCTCGTTGGCGCCGTGGTCGAGGAACCGCTCCAGCTGGTTGATGTCGTCGTTCAGCACCGCCATCAGACGGCCGCTGCTGCTGGCTTCGAAGTAGGCCATCTCCAGTTTCTGGAGATGGTCGTAGGCCTCGAGGCGCAGCTCATGCTGCACCGTCTGGGCCAGGTTCCGCCACAGCACCCCGTAGAGGTACTCGAACAGGGACTCAGCGCTCCAGATCAGGAAGGAGAGCACCGCCAGCACCCCGAGCTGGCTGGGAACGCCAGTGATGCCCCAGCGGCCGAGCCAGCCGCTGTCCTGCTGCACCACCACATCCACGGCCAGGCCGATCAGCACCGGCGGGGCCAGGTCGAACAGCTTGTTGAGCACCGAGCAGCCGGCCGCCAGCGCCACCAGGCGGCGGTGGGGCCGCAGGGCAGAGAGCAGCCGGTTCAGCGCCGGGGGATGGGGAGAGGCCGGGGACGGCATGGCGGCCGAGGTGCTGGGAACGGGGCCCCCACTCTCCCGCGGCCGATCGGCGACCCGAGGAGAAGACCCCCCGGCACCGGCCGTGGCCAGTGTCCGGGGGGTCGAGGGGTGAAGGCCGCGGCGGGGGAGTCGCTGGCCGGGGCCTGCTCTGCAGGGTTCAGCCCGCTGTCACCAGCGGTTGCCGCCACCGCCACCACCGCCGCCGCCGTAGCCGCCGCCACCCCGGTTGCCGCCGCCGTAGCCACCACGGCCACCGCCACCACCACCGCCGCCTTCGCGGGGGGTGGCCTTGTTCACCCGGATCATCCGACCCATCCATTCGACGTCCTGAAGGTCGTCGATGGCCTTCTGTTCCGCCGCGTCGTCACTGAGTTCGACGAAGGCGAAGCCGCGCTTGCGGCCGGTCTCGCGGTCGAGCGGCAGGCTGCACTGCCGCACCTCTCCGTACTGGCCGAAGAGATCAAGCAAATCCTCGCGTTCGGCCTGGAACGAGAGATTGCCAACGTAGATGGTCATTAATGGAGCAAAGCCTGGAACTGATCCGGGTGATGCTGCCGTTACCAGGGATGGCCAGTGGGAGCTGGGCGAACCCTCAGGGAGCAGAACCGACCTGGGATCACCATCCACCCTAGGTCTTGGTCGGACCGTATATGGAGAAGCTTGAAGGGGTTCTGAAGAGACCCTGTAGAAGCGCCGGCGATCCCTGAGAGTGCCCCATTGTCAGCAAACCCTGATCCGACGCGTGGTTGAGATGACGGCCCCTGTCCCCTGGAGCCTCGCCTGGAGCGAGGACGGTGAGCTTGCTCCCCAGGATCGCTTTGATCTGCTGCAGAGCCTGGTCCAGACCGAGGCGCTCGAGGTGCAGACCTCGTTGATCGCCGCGGTGGAATCCCTGTCCCTGACTGAGATCACCTCAGTCTCGCTGGGGGAGGTGACCCGGCTCTGCGCCTGAGCACTCCCTGATCGGCGGGGGAGGACCCGCCCGAAAGCCCTGACGTGCCCGGAAGGGCTCGCCAGGGCTTTTCTGCACCACGCCAGCCTCCTGGCCAGCTTTCTGAGTGGGGCCTGTGGAGCCGCTGATCAGCCGCGGAAGCGGGAGATCTGCAGGGGCTTGTTCAGGACCCGTAACTCACGCAGACCCTGGAAGACCTCCTCGGGCATGCCCTTGGGCAGGTCGATGATGCTGTGGGCATCAAAGATCTGAATCCGGCCGATGGCGCGGCCGTTCAGCCCGGTCTCGTTGGCGATGGCCCCGACGAGGTTGCCGGGCTTGATCCGATCCCGCCAGCCCAGCTCGACCCGGAAGCGGTCCATGTTCTCCTCGGGGGCGCCCATGGGCCGTTCGGGACGGCCACGACGGGTTTCCCCGCGGCCGACGATCTCCCTGCCCTCGCCGCGACCGGGCCCCTGGGCCCGCGGCTGGGAGAAGTCCTCATGGCCCTGGAGCAGCAGCGGCTTGCCGGCGAGGCTGAGTTCCAGGGCCGCCAGGGCCAGGGCCTCAGGGGTGCAGCCCTGTTCCTGGGCGACCCGCTGCACGATCTCGCTCAGCAGGGCCTTCTCTTCGGCGCTGACACCGGAGCCCTGCAGGGCTCCGGTGAGCCGTTGACGCAGGCGATCGAGGCGGTTCTGGTTGATGGTGGCGTTGCTCGGCACCTCCATCGGTTCGATCGGTTTGCCGACCGCCCGCTCAAGCCCGCCCAGGAAGCGGCGCTCCCGCGGCGTGAGGAACAGGATGGCGTCGCCGCTGCGCCCCGCCCGGCCGGTGCGGCCGATGCGATGCACATAGGCCTCGCTGTCGAAGGGGATGTCGTAGTTGATGACCAGCCCGATCCGCTCCACATCCAGTCCGCGGGCGGCCACATCGGTGGCCACGAGGACGTTCACCTGGCCACTCTTGAGCCGCTCGATCGTGCGTTCGCGCTGGGCCTGGGGCACGTCACCGTTCAGCACGGCGACGTCGTAGCCGTGGGCCTCCAGGGATTCCGCCACCGTGAGGGTGATGGCCTTGGTCCGGGCGAAGATGATCACACCTTCGCTGCACTCGCTCTCCAGCACCCGCTCGAGCGCGGTGAGCTTGAGGGGAGCGGGGACCGTGAGGAAACGCTGACGGATGAGGCTGGCGTCCGCCGCCTTGGGCTTGATCGTGATCTCCGCCGGGCTGTTGAGGTACTGCTGGGAGATGCGCCGGATCTCGGCGGGCATGGTGGCCGAGAAAAGCACCACCTGGCGCTGTTCCGGCAGCTGCCCCAGCACCCACTCGACGTCATCGATGAAGCCCATGCGCAGCATCTCGTCGGCTTCGTCGAGCACCAGGGCCCGCAGGCCCGAGAGGTCGAGGGTTCCCTGGCGCATGTGGTCCATCACCCGACCGGGCGTGCCCACGACGATCTGGGCGCCGCGCCGCAGATGGTGAATCTGGTCGCGGAAATCGGCGCCGCCGTACACGGCCACGGTGCGCACCTGCGGCAGCTGGGCGGCGTAGCTGTTGAAGGCCTCGGCCACCTGGAGGGCCAGCTCCCTGGTCGGAGCCAGCACCAGCACCTGGGGCTTGCGCTGGTCGGGATCGAGCCCCGCCAGCATCGGCAGGGCAAAGGCCGCCGTCTTGCCGGTGCCCGTCTGGGCCTGTCCGACCAGATCGCGGCCCAGCATCAGCTCGGGAATGGCGGCCTTCTGGATCGGGGAGGGCTCGCTGTAGCCGATCGCCGCAAGGGCTTCGAGCAGTTCCGGGCCGAATCCGAAGGAGGCGAAGCCGGCGGCCGGGCTGCTCCCGCTGCTGGCCGGGTCGTTGGTGAGGTCGGGCGAGGTGGTGGCGGCAGGGCAGGGGAAATCGACGCCGCTGATCTGTTCAGTCAAAGGATTCACGTGGGCCGGCTACAGGCGGAAGCCTGGGAATGTCCTTCTACGCAGGCCGGCAGAAACCCAGATGCACTGAACCAGTGGAGTGCAAGATCAAGCCGCCGCTGCAGGCTCCCGCCTTTCGACAACCAACCAGCGAATCACCCTTCTGGACCCGGTCAGATCCCGATGGTGCCGCTCGGTACGAAGCGCAGAGCCCGTACGACCTCGCAGTCCGTTGAACTGCCCTGCCCTTGAAAAAGGCTGAATTCAAATTCTATCACCCAACACAAGGCCGTGATCATCGGCACGGCCGTGATCATCGGCGAGTCGTTCGATGTCGTCCTCGCGCAGCTCCTCACCCCGCTGCACCTCCACGATCACCAGCGCTTCAGCCCCAGCGCTGGCCCGATGCAGGGCCCGAACCGGAATGAACAGTGTGGTGCCGGGCTCCGCCGGAATGTCCTGCCCCTCCAGGTGCAGCAGGCCGCTGCCGGCCACCACCACCCAGTGTTCGCAGCGGTGCCGGTGGCGCTGGAGACTCAGGCGCATCCTCGGCTGGATCAGCAGCCGTTTGACGCGGTAATCCAGACCCTCGGCCAGGGTCTCGAACCAGCCCCAGGGGCGGGACACCCGGGGCAGGCTGTCAGGGGAGCTGGCGTTGCCGCTGGTCTGCATGGGGGGAGTCTGGGGTGATGAGGTAGGCCTGGCGGCGGGCCCGGGTCAGGGCGGTGTAGAGCAGGCGGCTGACCGGACGGCCGCTGTCGGGCATCAGCACCCAGACCTCCTCGGCCTCGCTCCCCTGGGCCTTGTGGATGGTGAGGGCCAGGGCCGGCTGGGGCGAGGGGAGCTGGGCCGGATGGATCCAGAGCCCGTCGCCGCTCCCGGCGGGAGCAAACAACAGCCGCCGGCCCTCCCCCCTGTCGACCACGAGGCCCACATCCCCATTGGCCAGCCCCAGCTCGCTGAGGTTGTGCTGGCACAGCACCGGGGTGCCATTGGGCCAGGCGCGGATCGGCTGGCCCTGCTCCTCGCCCAGCAGGGCCCGGTGGATGGCGTCCACCCCCCATCGGCCCCGGCGCCGGGAGGTCAGCACCAGGCAGGAGTCCAGCGCCCCCAGCAGCCGGGCGATGGCCGCGCTGTCGTGCGGATCGAGGCCCCGGCAGAGCTCCTGCAGCCTGGCCTGGTGACTCCGCAGCCGCGCCAGCAGGGAGGCCGGCAGCCGCTGCGGCGCCGCCTGCTGCCAGCGCAGATTCGCCTCGGCCGGCAGCCTGGCCAGCTGCTCCTCCAGGCCCAGGGGGGAGCGATCCGCTTCAGCGCAGCGCAGCCTTTCCGCCACGGCCGCGATGGCCCCGTTGTTGCGGTAGACCGTGCGCAGCTCCACCGCTGCCTCCCCCAGGGCCTGGCGCCGGCTGGCGGTCTGGAGTTCCAGCAGCACCGGGCCCGGACCCACCGGCGGCAACTGCGCCGCATCACCCACCAGCACCAGGCGGCAGGGGGCCGGCAGGGCCTCCAGCACCGCCTCCATCAGCGGCAGATCCACCATCGACACCTCGTCGATCACCAGCAGATCCAGGCCGAGGGGATGGCGGCGGTTGCGGCCGAAGCCCTCTCCCCGGCTCTCGAGCAGCCGGTGGAGGGTGCTGCAGGGGAGGTCCGGGGCGACAGGGCTGATCGCCGTCCGCAGCCGGGCCGCGGCCTTGCCGGTCGGTGCCGCCAGGTGGATGCGGCAGTCCGGATGCTGGAGGCGCACGGCCGCCAGCATCCTGGCCACCGTGCTGGTCTTGCCGGTGCCCGGCCCGCCTTCGAGCAACACCAGGCGATGGCGAAGCACCGCCGCCACGGCACGGCGCTGGTCGGCATCCAGCCCCTCCGCGTGGAGCGCCACGAGGCCCTGGACCTCGCGCTGATCCCCCTGGTGGCCGGGGTCCACCGCCGCTGCTCCGGCCCGCCGGATCAGGGCCTCCAGCACGGTGTCCCGCTGCCGCTGCCAGCGCCGCCACAGCACCCTGTCCCCCTCCAGGACCAGGGGGCCACAGGGCTCGGCCGTCAGCGGCGAGGCCGCCAGGGCCCGCCGATGGCTGGGATCCTCCAGCGTCAGCTCGAGCTGGCCATCCGCCAGGGCGGCGGTCAGGGCCTCGATGACGGCACCAACCCCGGGATCGGGGGGACAGCCATGCAGCCGCGGCAGGGACTCGGCGAGGGAGGTCGCCAGGGCCGTCAACCAGCCGGGCCGCTCCAGGGCAGGGCCGATCATGGCGGGCCCTCCAGAACCTGATCCAGGGCCAGGATGCGCCGCAGCGGCGGCCGTTCCACCGCCATCCCGGGCAGGGCCCCACCCCTTGCGGCGACCTCGGCCGCCGCCGGGTCGGCACCGGGCACGCCCCGCAGAAAGATGTAGGCATAGCCCCCCAGATGGCGGGTCGGGGCGTAGCCCGGCAGGCGCCAGCGCAGGTACCGATGCAGGGCCACCAGATAGAGGTGGGCCTGCAGGGGGTAGTGGTTGGCCGCCATCAGTTCCTGGAGGGCGGCCGTTCCGTAGTGCCGCGGGCCGCAGCCCCGCGGCCGACCATCGGCCTCCCGATCCCCCAGCCAGTTGCTCTTCCAGTCAGCCACCCACCAGCGTTCTCCCCGGCGGAACACCAGGTCGATCGAGCCGGTGAGAAAGCCCCGACTGGCCACATCCAGCTCCGCGAGGCGGCTGGCGTAGGTCCGGCCGAAGGCCCCGCCCGGGCAGGTTCGGAACGGCCGGGCCAGGTCATCGGCCCGCACCATCCCGAGCGGCAGGTCGAAGTTCATCTCGTTGAGCCGTTCCGAGCCCTCCAGTTCGGCGAGGTGGAAGGGGCCGAGGGCTCCGCCCATCGGACTGAGGCGGAGGGCCTCGAGACCCGCGAGCAGTCCCGGCAGGTGCTCCGGACCCAGGCCGCTGCGCTGCAGCTCGCGGCTGCACAGGCCGGCCTGGGCCGCGGCGGCCTGCCGGTAGTTGAGCTGTTCGAGGATCCTGTGGAGGCAGTCGCCGGCCTGGGAACCGCGCGGGAAGTCGGCCAGCGGACTCTCCCCCGGCCAGTTGTCAGCCAGCGCGGCCTGGTCGCTCGGGTCCGGATCCGGTTCGCTCACCAGGCCATCGGTCTCGCGTCCCTCCTCCAGGGCCTGGGGGGCCGCGGCGTGGCTGCCCTGGGTCCAGCGGCTGTAGCTGTAGCGCCCCCAGCGGCGGTCCAGTTCCCAGGTCGGCACCGGGCCGCACTGCAGGGCCGGCTCAACGGCAGGCGCGGCAGGCGCTGGAGGGTTGACCACGACCCCGGCCGGCGGCGGATCCAGCACGGCCAGGGGGAGCTCCCGCCGGTCGATCTCGGCTTCCAGCCGGGCGCGCCACGCGGCATCGCCCAGCGCCGCATAGGGATCCTCGCCGCGGCCCGGCACGGGGTCCTGCGCGAACAGCCAGGGGTGCAGCGGGTTGCCCTGCTGGCCCGCCGCCGGCCCCCAGGCCAGCACGAGCAGCTGCTTGGCCCGGGTGGCGGCCACGTAGGCCAGCCGCTCCTGCTCCTGCAGCTCGGCCAGCTCATGCTGAACGGCGGCCCCATGGCCCCGGCCCCAGTGGCTGTTGAGGTGCAGGTCCAGCACAGGCTGGGGTGCCTCGGGGGGCTGCCAGCGCACCCCCAGGCGCACGGCTCCACCGCCTGCCGTGCGGCTCCGGGGTGCCTTCCAGAAGAATGGCGAGATCACCACGGGGTACTCCAGCCCCTTGCTGCGGTGCACGGTGACCACCCACACCGCCGCATCCGCCACGTCGCTGTTGGGTTGCTCAGCCTCCGGGGGATCCCGGTCCGGCTCCAGGCGCCGCCGGCGCAGCCAGTCGGCGGCCGCCGCTGGCCCCAGCTGGTCGGCATGGAGTCGCTGCTGCACCAGTTCGGCGCACTGCTCCAGGTCCGCCAGCAGCCTGCCGCCCATGGCCAGGCGGGCCAGGCCGGGGGCGTTCAGCAGGGTGCTCAGCACCCCCAGCAGCCCCCGACCGGGGAGCTGCTCGGCCCCTCGGGCCAGCTGGCCCGCCAGCTCGCTCCACTGCTCGGGCGTGGCTGCGGCGATCGCTGCCGCACTCCAGCCCAGCAGGGGAGAGGCGGCCAGCAGCCGCAGCCGGCCGGGATCGGCGGGCCTGGCCAGAGCATCGAGAAACCGCTGCAGCGCCGTGGCCGCGGCGCTCTCGAACACATCGCCCTTGCTCACCAGCCGACTGGCGATGCCGCTGCGCTCCAGGGCAGCGCGGAGCCTCTCCGCCTGGCTGTGGGTGCTCACCAGCACGCACAGGTCACCGGGGGCCTGGCCGGCGTTGAGCAGGCCGGCGGCGAAGCTGGCGATCCGGCCGGGGAGCCCCTGGTCCAGGGTGGTGGCGCTCACGGGTTTCTCGCCCGTCGCGCGGTCGCCGCCCAGCCAGAGCAGCTGCAGGGCTGGGGCGGGGCTGGAGGCCCCTGAGGAGGCTGGCGCCTCTACCGGGGGTGCCTCTGCCGGGGTCGTCTCTGCCGCCGTTGCCTCTGCGGCGGCTGCCCGGGCCCGCACCGGTGGCACCGGCAGGTCGGAGCGGCGCAGTCCCGGTGCCATCAGGGCGTTGAGGGCGGCCACCAGGGCCGGCGTGGAGCGGTAGTTGTCGGAGAGCGCGTACACCCCTCCGCCGTCGCGGGCGGCGGCCTCGGCCCTGCGGTAGGTGGCCAGCTCACCGCCGCGAAAGCGGTAGATGGCCTGCTTGGGATCGCCCACCAGCACCAGGCGGTGCCGGGCGGGATCGAAGGCCTGCGACAGGATCCGCCATTGGATCGGATCGGTGTCCTGGAACTCGTCGATCAGGGCGGCGGCGTAGCGCTCGCCCACGGTCTGGAGCAGCGGCCCCGGCGCCGCGGCCGTCTCGCCCGGATCCAGGCCCTCCAGCAGCTGGCCGAAGCCCACCCTGCCGCTTCGCTCCCGCCGCTGCCGCAGCTCGGCTCGCCCCCAGTGGGCGGCATGGAGCAGGGCCGCTTCCGCCGGACCCTCCATCACCGCTGCGATCGCTTCCAGCAGGGGGCGCTGGGGCAGGGAAGGCTCGGGTCCGTCCACCAGGCGGGCCACCTTGAGAAAGCTGCCGGGGTGGAAGTAGGTCCTGAGGAGGTCCTGCCGGCGCGTGGCGGCGTAGTCCCCCCCGGGGGGCATGCCGCCGATCCAGGCGCTCACTTCCCCATGGCGATCCCTGCTGACCCGCGGGGCATAGGGCTTGGTGTCGCGGAGTCCCAGGGCCCGCCACTCGGCCGCCGCGCTGAGGATGTCGGCCTGGAGTGCCTCACCCCGCTCCGCCCAGCGCTGACCAAACCGCTCCCAGGCCTCCTGCCAGAGAAGCTCCAGCTGGGGCGGCAGCGCCTCGTCGGCGCGGATCCCCGGGGGCAGCGGGTCGAGCTGGAGGGCGGGATCGCCATCCAGCCTCTGCAGGATGGCGAAGAGGTCGTCGGGCCCGTTGAGCGCCTGCCGCACCCCTCCCAGCAGATGGGTCGGCAGGGGCAGCAGCTGCTGGCACCAGTAGTCGTGGCTGATCTGGCGGAGCAGGGAGGGGCTGTCGGTGTCGACGCTGAGCCCGGGGGGCTGGGCGGCCTCCAGGGCCTGCCGCTGCAGGGTGCGCAGGCAGAAGCCATGGATGGTGGTGATGTCGGCCCCATCGAGATCCTCGAGGGCGAGCAGGAGGCGTGGCTGCAGCTGGCGGGCCCGGGGGCGCGCCCAGTCGAGCCAGGCATCCAGCGTCGGATCCGGGGGATCGAAGGCGGGATCATCGAGGCCGCTGAGGGCGGCCTGCAGGCGCTTGCCGATGCGATCGCGCAGCTCCGCCGCGGCGGCCTCGGTGAAGGTGACCACCAGGAGCTGGCCCAGGTTCAGCTCGGCTTCCGCGATGAAGCGCAGCACCAGGTGGGCGAGGGCGAAGGTCTTGCCCGTGCCGGCGCTGGCCTCCAGCAGCCGGAGTCCTGGCCCCAGCGGAAAGCCGTTGGCCTCGAAGGGTTCGCTCATCCCACCCGCTCCAGCAGCGGGCCCAGCAGCTCGGACGCCCGATCGGCGAAGTCCGCTCCGATCAGCAGCTCCCCGGGCAGATCGTGGCCGAAGCACAGGGCCTGGGCCGGGTCCTCCCTCTCGCCCCGCTCCATGGCCCCCCCCTCCCAGCGGCCGATCGCCTTCTCCTTGCCGCGCTCCAGAAAGGTCCAGCCCGTGTCGGGGGGCACGGGCCAGCAGGGCAGTCGCCAGGCCTCGCGAAGCGCCAGAAGGCGTTCGAGCTCGGCCCGGGCCGCCGCTGCCCCTGGGGCCACCAGGCGCAGCTGGGTCCCGAATCCCCGCTCACCGCGGGCGATCAGCACCCCTGCCTGCGGCTCCTGCTCCGCGGCGGCCGCCAGCAGAAGCTGGAGCCAGAGATCGAGGCGGTGGCGTGCCCGGGCGCGGGCCGGCTGGATCACCGCGACCGTGTTCCCCCACCAGGTCAGTTCCTCCTCCAGGCCCGCCCAGGAGGCCAGCCGCCAGCTGGGCGGGCCGAGGGGCTCGAGGCCGCTGTGGAGGTCCGCCCAGCGCTGGGCCAGCAGCGCGGCCTCCAGCTCGCCGCCACCCTGGGGGGGCAGCAGGCCCTGGCCGCGCTGCCGGCTGAGCCAGGTCCCGGCTTGCTCCAGGTGGGCCGGGCTTCCGTCCTGCCCCCCGGAAGCTTCCTCCAGGGCTTCCCGCAGGAGTCGTGAACGCTGCCGCTCGTCCAGCTCGGCGGGGTCGAGGTCTGCGGTGGCGTCGGCCCATTCGTTCGGCTGCAGGCCCAGGGACCGCAACCAGCAGGCCTGGGGCTGGATCACCCAGTGGC